>JANOOI010000169.1:0-8371 GCA_031421235.1 Bdellovibrio sp. | reverse complement strand
AAGTTAAAACCCTTATTAGATGGCCCTCATCAAAAAATTTATGAACAAAAAATAAAACAAGTTTACGGTGACCAGGCTTGGCCCATTAAATCAGCTGATGATGTTGATCGCTTAATTCGCTTGAAAGAAACCGAAGGTTTTTCGGCTTATTTAAAAATCCTATATCTAACCAAATTAATTTTCACATCAAAAGACGCCCACGCTGATGCCGCTTACAGCATGGCTGAAGATCTTTATTCAAATTATAACGTTGGACAAATCAGATTAAAATTTTCCCTGAGCCGATCAACATCGGACAGTTCCGAACAAATCCCAGGAATTGATGATATCACTCCAGAAGATGTTGTTGTCGGACTTTACGAAGGTTTCGCTTCTTTTCAAAAACTACATCCTGATTTTAAATTTATTTTATCACCTTCGTTTAGAAAAGAATCTAGCTTTTTTGATTCAAGCAAATATGCAAATCGCAAAGAGCATTTTCAACAACAGATTGATGAAATTATCAAACTGACGGAAAAATATCCTGAATTAAAAAACTGTCTGTCGGAAGTTGATACTGTCGGTGATGAAAAAGAAATGTACCGCAAAGAGCATTTTTTTGAATTACAATCTGGATTTAGAAAATTACAATACAAAGGTTTTAAAATCAGATCTCATCACGGTGAAACATGGCACACGTTACGCCGTGGGATCCAAGCTGTCGATAATGCTATGAACATTTGGCATATTGATACATTAGAACACGGAATCAGCTTAGGAATAAATCCAAATCGTTATTTTCATCGTTTGTATCAAAAAGTGATCAAACAAAATATTGAAAACAAACCTGTAGTGCCGCAATCACAAGATCATCGTGAATTACACGAATTAGATTGGGGTAATAACAAACTGGTGATGGAAAAACTATTACGTGGTGAAGTTTTATCAGAAAAAGAGCGCACTCAGTTCTTAAAAGCAAAGTTCCATACCGCCCGCGAAGTCGAACAGTACCAGCATGATGTTTTAAATCGTCTGATTCAAAAAGGTGTTTCATTAGTTGTGCTGCCTTCATCAAATAATAAGCTAACAGGTAAATTCGAAGACTATAAAGATCATCCATTTTCGTGGTGGGAAAAGAAAAATGTTCAATTAGGTGTTGGCACAGATAACTACGTCACTTTAAATACGAATTACCTTCGTGAAATGCTGATTTTACTATTAACGGATTCAATGAATTTAAAAATCACAAAATTATTAATGGTCACTACTGGCGAAACACGCAGGCCGTACATCAGTCAGTTGTTGTGGCAAATGCGCAAAGATATTAACAAGGATGCATTTTAATGAATACCTTCGTTGATTTCTGTAAGAAAATATTTAATGTCCGACAATTGATTGTTTTATCGCTGGGTTTTGCTAGCGGTTTTCCTTTATTACTGACGGGGTCAACTTTCAAATTATGGTTAGCCCAGGACGGTGTTGATATTAAAACTATTGGTTTGATGAGCCTTGTCGGCACAGCTTATTCGTTAAAGTTTTTTTGGGCTCCGCTGATTGATCGCTATTATATTTCGTATTTAGGTCGTCGGAAAACTTGGATTTTTACTACACAGGTTTTCTTAGCTTTAGGTTTATTTATGATGTCATCGCTAAACCCTTTGACTGATGGATTAGGTTTACTGGCCGGCTGGGCCGTGTTTGTGGCTTTCATGTCAGCCACCCAAGACACGGCTATTGATGCTTACCGCAGAGAATACTTAACCAATGAAGAGCTTGGCTTAGGTTCGTCAATGAACGTCTACGGCTACCGCATAGCCATGTTAGTGGCTGGTGGCTTTTTAGTGTCGTTGGTTGCTGATACGTCAGCTGTTGCCAGCGCAAGTGCCACTGGGTTAACTGGAGTCATTAGTTGGCATCAATTCTATCAAATCAGTTCTGTGATCATGATTGTATTGGCCGCGATTACATTTTTTATACCTGAACCGAAATCTGAAGCGGCACCGAAAACTTTATTTGGTGCTTTTTTTGAACCGTTTAAAGAATTTTTCATGCGCAAAGAGGCTTTGTTCATTTTGCTGTTTGTTTTTCTTTTTAAATTAGGTGACCAGATTTCTGGAAGCTTGTTGACTCCGTTTTATAAGTCGATGGGTTACACCAATGTTGAAATTGGTTTGATTACAAAAACTTACGGTTTATTTTCTACATTAGCCGGATTATTTGTAGGCGGTATAGCTTTATTAAAATTTGGTATTCGCAAATGTCTTTGGACTTTCGGGATTTCACAGGCGCTATCAACGGCTTCTTTTGCGTTAGTGACCTACACAGGAGCTGTCATTTGGTCCTTGTCTTTCGCTGTGATCTTTGAAGATTTTTCTTCGGGCATGGGCACAGCAGCTTTTACTGCCTACATTGCATCCGTCACGAACACACGGTTTACAGCAACGCAGTTTGCGTTACTAACAAGTTTTGCAACACTTGGACGAACACTTTTTTCTGGCGGATCAGGATTTCTACAAGATGCTGTGGGCTGGGCCGGATTTTTTTATACAGGGACGTTGCTTGCGATTCCAGGATTAATTGTTCTTTGGGTAATGAATAAAAAGTATCCTATTCCTGATCACACTTAAAACCAGGACTTAAATAACTTTTCTTTTCGCTGGCCGCTGGGCTTCTTAATGATGATCCCAATTTGTCAGAAGCGTATTTTTGTAAGCAGACTTCAAATTCTTCGATCGGTGTAACTTCGACTTGATCGCCAACTAAGCGGTAAGCCAAATGCATGTAAGTTAAATCAGGCTGACCCATGGTCTTACGGGCAAATTCACCATTTGTTTCAACAGTCACGCCAGCTTTTAATGAAACTTCGCTGACTAGGCCGAACATCTGAATCAGTTCAGCTTGCTGAGAATTTTGATTAATTTTTTTAAGCCATAAATTCAGGTAGCCATAGTTTTTATTCGAAATTTCGTCTGAAATTTTATTTAAAGCTTGAACCATGACATACTGACCTGTCGGTAATTTTTCAAAAGACATTTCGTGATTAAATTTAAAAATAGCACCACGTTCTGCTAAATAAGTTAAAAATTCGTTTTTGAAATTAAATCTAGCAATACTTTTTTTATCATCAGCTTTGTTTAAGGTCTCAGACATTTGTTCATAGGTTGGGAATTCAAAATCTGTTTTAACAATGTCTTTCCCGATGTAATCTAATAATCCATTTTGGCAAGGTAACTGGGTATTCATGCTGACTTTACCGCGAACTTCAGTCAGCACGTACTGAATAGATAAGACAGCAGCCCCATCGAGATCTTTTTGTAATTGAACTACGGTCTGATCACCTTTTTTCAGTTCTATCACATGAAACATAGAAAACCATTCGGGATTTCTGCGCATTTGGTTCAAATAAGCTGATAATTTTTCAGCCCAAAACGGATTTTGGAATTCACGACATTGCAAATCGATTTCAGTTTTTTGCATGTCAGTCAGTGTGTCCTTAGGAATAACAAATAAAATATTATTACTAGCTGCTAACATTAAATTTTGCTGGATATCAAAATTTTTATAAACTTCCTGGGCATTGCTAGGTAAACGTAAATCTTTAGAGACACAACCATAAACAAAGATAAAAAAACCTAAAATAAGATTAATAAAAAGAACTTTTTTCTGAGTTGTATTCTGAATCATATCATTTAGCTTAATTCATTTTTTATATAAAAACCACTTGGCATGAGCCTCGCTAGACTTACGTAGACAACACCGTTTTAAAATAGAATAACAACTCTAAAGTCTGCTTTTTTGATTTGGGAGACAATATAACATGAATCAACATCATGTGTTTAAAATTTCGACTACGGTTTGGCCTAAAAGCCGTCTTTTGAAAGACATTTTTTGTCTCGTTTTACTATTCATGTACACTAGTCATGGTTTGGCCGCCCAGACTGAAACTTTACCTGAGTATATATCCACAGCTTCTGTGCGGTACGGACAAATAACTGGCCTGGAACAAAGATTTACTGAAGATAAAAGCTTAGTGCGTCTAACAGATTATAAATCAATCGAATTTGATGCTGAAACACTAGCTAGATTTAACCCTGAAGCGGCTACCTTAATTGAAACTCTAAATCGCTTTGGTTTATATAATGCAGGTGATCTATTTAATTTAGGAACCTTAGAGTTTGAAACAAAACCAACTATTCAGTTTGTGGCTCCCGTTTACGCACAAGGCATCACAAAAAATTGGACCTTAGGAATAGGGATTCCCGTTATTAACTATAAAAATGATGTTAATATTCAGCAATCATTTTCTAATATTGCCTACTATAACCAGTTTCGGGGTTTATCACCTGAACTAGATGCTGCCCTGGATACTGATTTAGGCGCTGCCACACAAAACACACTGATTCAAAAAGGTTACGACCCAATTACCGATAGAGATGAAAGTTTTTTAGGCGATATACAAATGGTTAGTTTGTGGAAATTTTATGAAGGTGTCACAAATAAATCCGTACATCAAATGACTCTTAATTTACCGACCGGACCTAAATACGACACAGATGATTTATTAGCATTGAATGCATTTGGTAGAACATACTTAGAAAATTCTGTGACCTTTTCACAAACAGTGAATACGTATTTAAGTTTAAACCCATACACAAATTTTCGTTATTATTTACCAGAAAAAGTTGATATACGAGTGCCTAAGAATAATTCTGATGTTTTACCTGACGAATCCAGCAAAGAAAAATTAACAAAATACGAAGGCTACCAGTATGAAATTGGTGGGCAAGTTAATTTAGCAGTCAGCGATGACCTGAGTTTTGGTTTTGATTATCGCATCGGCCAGAAAACGAAAGACACGTTTAACCAATCAAACAAAGGGGATTCAAAAGTGCTGGAAACGAATACAGAATCCGATTGGCACAAAGTGGGTTTTGAATTAAATTATTCCACTGTTAAGAGCTACCTTTCCAAGAAAAGCTTTATCCCGATGAATTTATCATTTTTAGCTTACGACACGATTAGCGGCCGAAATGTTGAACGGCGAATCGGACAAGAACTTTCAGTGGCTTTATTTTTCTAAATGTGATTTTTTTATTTAAGGAACTGACATGAAAACGCAAAAAAGAATTATAAATCAAAATATAAAACATTTTCTAGGGCTAGCCTGCTTATTAGCTTTCACAAATTGTGCGCCGAAAGTTCAAGAAAAAGAACGAATCAGCCCCGTTGTCCCAACGGCTAGAACTAATGATACTAATCTGTTTCAAAAAAACAAAAGATCGTTCGCTGATTTTCAACATGCTCAGAAAAATATCAAAAACAACAGTCAAAATTTATTTACAGATGCTGAAAACTTACTAGATATTAGCCGAAGACTTCAGGATGGTCTTGGTGATGACATTGCTTTTTCATTTTATAATGAAGCTGTCTCAAATCAAGCTTCAACTTCGCCAGCGAATTCAATGGCGATTAAAGACACCCATTATTTACAGCTGGTTCATGAAGAAAGCACTGACGCCATTCAAAGCGGAACTGCGACCATCATTGAAACTTTACGAAAAGACACTTTAACAGTGCAAAATTTAGTTGTCGCACAAACTGAGATTTTAAAAACTGTAAAAGAAACTGATTTATTATCTAAACAACTAGAGATAGTTGAAAAAGTTTTACAGAATATTGTTACGGGGATCGAGGCCGCAGAATTATTTCCGGAATTTAAACTTCAGCTTACGACTGAAATGAGGACGCAATCCGCAGCGCAATTGGCTGGTCCAAAAATTTTAGCTACTGAATTAAAAACAATAACGACGCTGAAACAAGGGATCGATCTATTAAGCGCTTATGTGACTAAAAATGCAGTGGTGTTATTGCCTGAAGATACTAAAGCTTTAAAAGATGCTGATCACTTAGGTCAATTAGTTGATAAAATCAAAAATTCACAATCAGCGTTACAAGCTTTAGCTAAAACATGGCAAATACTAACGCCTGAAGAAAGAGTACTACATTTTAAGACGGCAAATAAAAAACTATATGACTTTTTTAATGATAAAGGTCCTAAAGATATTCAATGTATCGTGGCGGCTAATTGCAATAGCCTTATTACAAAACTGATTTTAAAAGTAGGGGTTTACCCAGCTATTGAAGATTACGGCGTCGGAAATATAAAAAAAGATATTACCTTAAACGGAATCAATTCGCTTAACTTAGCTGTGCAAACAAATTCACAAATGACGTTGATAGCTTTGGGGAAAACCTTGCAAGATGATATCAAAAAAGGTGTTGAAACTGAAATTGCAGAAATTCAGCTTTTTGCTAAAGACTTCAAAAACCTAATAGCCGATGGCTTAGCTGCCAAATTGGCAACCCCAACAATCAGTCGCATTGATTTAAATAAACCTAATTCTGAAAATTTTATGTCAAACTACTACGCGTCTGTATTTTTGAAGAAAAATAATGTACGTCAGCAGTTTCAATTGATTGATAATTTATTACAGTTTATGTTTTTAGGAAAAAATACTGAAGAAAAAACAACTCAGAATAAAATCAAAGAGATCTTAACTAAAGCTGATGCACGGTTTTACTATGATCAAACCAACAAAGCCAGTAACGAAACGATCCTAACAGTTAAAGATCAAGCCGCTTCATTGAAGTTTTACACACAAATGATGAATCAACTTGCTGACTGGAGACCTTCAACTTTTGATACAGGTATTACTGAGTATTTCGCGCAGGATTTAGTTACTAAATATCAGTCTGATGATCTTAAAAAATTAGTTTTCCCAAAGTCAGATTTATTTGGTATGGCGCTATCACTAGCTGCACAAACACTGAAACAACTTGAAAGCGAGTTGTCTCCTATTTATTTAATGGATGAGAACAATCAAAGAATTTCTATTACTGATTACTTAAATAATAACTTTGAAAATCCGAATGCTGTCGTTGTTCATGCCGCTGCATCTGATATCAAAAATAAAGTTTTATCAGATGAAACACATTTGCAAGATATTACACTAATGATTGATGCTTTAGCTGACTTTTACAAAGCCACTGAAGACATTGAAAAATCAACTTCTGATATATTAAAAGACGAAGTCTTAAAAACCCAGATTTTAAATTCCAGAAAACAAGTGAAACTAGTTATTGTTACCCTAGCTAATTTTGTATCTAATCAGCTTGTTACACGTGATCATTATGTTTTTTCTGAATTAAATTTTAAAACCGGAAAGAAAAAATTAAGTGTTTCGTCATATGATTATGCCATGGCCATTAAGGCCTTAGTCACTGCTCATCAAACAACGGGAATTGATATTTACAAATTATCAGCTTTAGAAATTTATTATTCTTTAAATAGAAAATTTTATTTAACTAAAACTAAATTTTATTCTCCTACAATAGAAGTGAACGAAAAAGGCGAACTTATTGATGCAGATCTGGTGAAGACAACATCAACTGATCTGAGCGTTTCACGCGATCATATTTTAATGATGTTATCATCGATTTTACCTTTGAGAAGCCACATGAATTACGGTAGCCAATTACAGTTCGATCGTATCTTTGAAAATTGGTATTCAGCTTTGTTGCTGTAAAGGTGCTTTGCTCACAGTGTAACAGTCACCTTTAGACGATGCGCGACGTAAGGTGCCAGCCACCTTGAGTGATTTACATCTTTAGTGATTTACATAAGGTAAATTGTCACCGGCTTCGCCAGCACTGTCGCCGATGTAACTGCCTTGTAAAATACTGGCTGCGGCATTGGGATTTGTTGTGTTAAGTGTCGCATGACCCGATAAAAGACAACCGTTGTTTGTTGTGCTGTAAGCTGTTCCGCAGGATTGGACTCCCCAACATTTAATCCCACTGTTATCTAAAATCACACAACTAAATTCATAACCTGTTGCTAATTTTTGAGCTGTTCGGCCTGTGCCTAATGAGGCATTTGTCGCTGCAGCCATTGTAATATTACTGCCACATTCACCAGACACAGCACCTGAACCTGTGCATCGAGTGATTAAACTATTTAACATCTGTCCGCGACGTGAATAACCCCAGCATTTCACAGCCCCTGTCGCGCGAATCGCACAAGTGATATCACCACCCAGTTTTATAGCTGTTGCGTCAGTTAAATTAACAACTCTGTTTGTTAATGGAGTATTAGCTACTCCGGAAATTCCTTGCGCAGTTCCGTTATCAATACCTAACTGTCCGCGGCGATTCCAGCCCCAACAAATTGGATTACCTGATGTAGATACCGATGTGGGTGCGATGATCCCGCAAACATGACTGCGACCTGCTTCAATATCGATAATTGTTTCTGCTGCTGTTTTAGAAACAGGAACCGCAGGTAACACAGACATCGCTATTGAACCTCCACCACCGTCACCAAAATTTTGTG
>JANOOI010000168.1:0-1710 GCA_031421235.1 Bdellovibrio sp. | reverse complement strand
AAAACGTGTGATACTTTGATCGTATCGTCGATGTCACTAATAAGAAGTACTTTTGGAGAAGTTAAATTCGCTGTTTTTGCAAACGCTACATGTGAAGCAAAGAACTGACTTGAAATTAAAATAATAAATACATAGTTTTTTAACATGCTTTAAGTTCTACTACATTTTTGGGTTAGCGCAAACATCGATGATCTCTAAACCTTTAGACTCACCCGGATATGTGCCCTGTGTTAACTTTTGAAAGCACTCTTTTGCCGCCAGCTTATAAGCTGAATCTTTTGATTCAGCAGGTTTTCTGATCTCAAAGCTTTCTTTCTGGGAAACTTTGTATTTAAAAGTCCAAATTTTTGTATTGGCTAATGCGTTTTGGCTTAAAACCATTAAGGCAGCTAGTGTTAAAAGTGTTGTTTTCATTTAAGTCTCCTTTTGTATTAGTTTTCAAAGTCGTTACTTAGGTGCTACTTATATATGTATGGAAACGGCATGCCAGACTTTTGTTTACATTAGATACGCTCAGCTCATTTCTATTGATTTATAGCAGGCCTGTGCAAAAATTGTTCGACACGCCAGGAAACCCACAGAGCAAGCCATATTGATTGACTCATAATGAGTCATTTAGCTATCATAATACCTATGAAAATACTAAAAGCCGTGACTGATTTTTTATTTGGAAAAGACCCTGAAATTTTTGATGAAAAAGGCAATGTCCACCATAAGCTTCCTAAAAAGAAATGGGATGACTGGCAAAGTCGTTATATTAAAGGCCAAGACTATAACTGGCGTTCGCACAAAGGTGCTGAGAACAAAAACGACAAATCTGTTTAGTTATTAAACTATTAGTATATTTAAACAATTATTTTAATTTAATTCGTCTTGCCACTGCGCTAATTTATTCAACGCCTGCAGTGGTGATGTCTGAGAAATCGAAATCTTTTTAAGTTCATCTAATAAGGCCGTTTTCTTAGGATCTAATTGGCCTTGTCCATCAAACAAAGACATCTGCTGAGTTGTATTTTTCTGTGAAGACTTAGTTTGATCTTTAATTTTTTGATTTTCAAAATCTAACAGCAATTCAGAAGCTCTGATTGTTATTTTTTGTGGAAGCCCCGCAAGTTTTGCTACCTGAACCCCATAGCTTTTACCTGCAGACCCCTGAGATAAAACATGTAAAAACTGAATTTCACCGTTCTGTTCGTGAATTTTCATGTGTACATTTTTAATGTTATCGTGTTTTTTTTCTAAAACGGTTAGCTCATGATAATGGGTTGCAAATAAAACATGTGGATTAATTTCAGAAATTATATACTCAAGTATTGATTGAGCTAACGACAAGCCATCAAACGTTGATGTCCCGCGACCAACTTCATCTAAAATAAGTAACGACTGTTTCGTGGCCTGTTTTAACATTTGGGCTGTCTCTGTCATTTCAACCATAAATGTTGATAGACCTTCGCTTAACTGATCACTGGCCCCAATGCGTGTATAAATCGCATCATAAATTGGTAATTCAGCAGATGAGGCAGGAACATAACTTCCCATTTGAGCCAGTATAACTGTTAATGCCACTTGACGCATTAACGTCGATTTCCCGGCCATATTAGGTCCGGTTATAAGATAGCAATCACTTTTTTGTAACAGAATATCATTAGCTATAAACCGGCCACGCTGAAACTGTTCAATCACTGGATGCCTTGATTGAAATAACTTCAA
>JANOOI010000167.1:0-1616 GCA_031421235.1 Bdellovibrio sp. | reverse complement strand
TGAACTTTTGCCGCCACTTCTTCTGAACCAGCTTGATAAAACTGAAACTTAACATTTGGAAAATCTTTTTCAAGTTGTGGCGTTAGTTTTGAAATTGTATCTTTATAAAGTGAAGTGTAAATCCAAACAGTTGTTTGATCTGATTTGTTCGTACATGCTGCAACAATAAAAACACAAACTAACACTAACGACTTCAAAACAGCTTTCATATTTAATCCTTTATTTTTGATTTTCTTTCAAATAGCTTTCACGGGCTAAAATCGCCGTATCAGGAAAGTCTGAAAAAACACCATCCACATTTAATTTGAAAAATTCAATATACTCTTTCATTGCATCTTTATTATAACTTTTGTGCAAGTTTTTTTGATCACTTCTGAATGTGTACGGGTGCACCTTTAAACCTAACTTTTGTGCTCTTGCTACTAGATCAGTCGCGGGCCCTAATTCACCCTTATCGTTTTCTGGCAAAATCAGTCTTTTGTAGGGACCAATCCCTGACACCACGACAGCTAATTTTTTAAGCTCATTATCAGTTGTTAATTCACCGTAAGTC
This sequence comes from Bdellovibrio sp., assembly GCA_031421235.1. GTDB lineage: Bacteria > Bdellovibrionota > Bdellovibrionia > Bdellovibrionales > Bdellovibrionaceae > Pseudobdellovibrio. The sequence goes on along the minus strand of JANOOI010000167.1, from coordinate 1,063 downwards.
ATTTTTATGTTCTTCATTTGATAATCAAAGGGGATTTCTTGCTTTTCGCCCATTAAAAAAACCAAATTCACATTCGTCATTTTTTTAAGATCTTTTAGGTTTGAAAATTCAAAAGACTGAATATAAATTTTTGATGTCTTATCATTCAGTTTATTTTTCTTTAGTAAAGCTACAATTTTTTTCTCTAAAGGCAAATTAATATTTTTAAAATATGATGGGTGTTTAGTTTCTATATAAATTCCTATTTTTTTATTAAGTTCTTTTTCTTTCTTTTGAACAAAATTAATAATTTCTTCCAACGTTGGAATGTCAAACTGACCATTGTACTTTTGATCACGATAAGGTAAGCGCTCCTTTGCTTTCAGTTGTTTTATTTCTTTTAAAGTCAGATCTTCAGTAAACCACCCAGTGACTTTGACACCATCTATTTCCTTTGTAGTTTTTTTATCCGGGAAAACCTCAGCTGCATTTGTTGTTCCAGATATTTCATTTTCATGTCTAGCAATCAGCACATGATCTTTTGTACTGACCAAATCAGGCTCAATATAGTCAGCGCCCTGTTCAATGGCCAATCGGTAAGATTCAATTGTGTGCTCAGGCCGGTAGCCACTCGCGCCACGATGCCCAATAACAATAGGCATTGCGTTAACTTCTACATTTAAAAAACTAAATAAAATAAAAAAATAGCCTAATTTTTTTCTACCCGTAACTAAAATCATTTTTTTCCTTTGAAATCATTTATTTAGCCAAAGTCTAGCTGACATTTAGTTTATTTAAAATCAATTTTCCTGAGCTTGACATAAAAACAACAGATCTAAGCTTGCATCTTAAGTGTCTAGTTTCTGGACGATTATGTCGTACATTAATATCTGAGCGATTATGTCCTATTTACAAGACTTATGTAAGCTGATCCCACACCAAGGATTGGACGTAAGAAATGGGACCTATTCGAATGAGCCAAAAAGAATTTAAGCATTACAGGTTAGCAATTGAAGTTATAGAAGGAAAGATGTCGATCACCGATTTTTCCCTTCAAATAGGAAAGTCATATCGTCAATCGCAA
>JANOOI010000166.1:0-1503 GCA_031421235.1 Bdellovibrio sp. | reverse complement strand
TTTTTGCGACCGTAAACAACGCCGAAACCAAATGGTCCAAATAATTTGTGCGCAGAAAAAACTAAAAAATCAATATCTAGCTTTTGTACGTCTATTTTTTTCTGAGAAACTAATTGAGCTGCATCCAAAACTGTAACTGCGCCAACTTTTTTAGCCAGCGAGACAATTTTTTCGATGGGGAGAAATACTCCCATCGTATTCGAACATCCAGAGAATGAAATAACCCGAGTTTTTTCGTTAACTAAAGCATCTAAGGCAATTTCATCGATTGATCCGTCCCGTAGCACTGGAACAAACTTTAAAACTAGATTTTTCTTTTGTGCCAAGTTTTGCCATGGAACCAAGTTGGCGTGATGTTCTAATTCTGTTAATAAAATTTCATCGCCCGGCTTTAAGTAAGATTCGCCATAGCTTGTGCAAATAAAATTAATTCCTTCAGTCGTACCTTTTGTAAAAATAATTTCTTCTGATGAAGAAGCATTTAAAAAAGTTTTAATTTTTTCGCGGGCATTTTCAAATCTTACAGTTGCATGGTGACTTAAATAATGTGCGCCCCGGTGTACATTCGAAGCTTCGTTTAAATAAAAATCGGCCATTTGGCGAATGACAACTTCGGGTTTCAATGCCGTCGCGGCAGTATCCAAATATGTCAATGGTTGGCCGTTAACCTGTTGATTTAAAGCTTTAAACTGAGACCTAATTTGTTCTAAATTATAATCTGACATTATATCATCCGATCTAATTTATTTTGAAGCTGTGTCATTGCTAAATTTTGTAAACTAACATTCGCTAGTTTAAAAACGACTTCCTTAGCAAATCCTTCGGCAATCATTTTAACGGCTGCCGATTCCGAAATACCGCGGCTTAAAAAATAAAAAATTTCGTCTTGATTCATTTGCCCCATGGTCGAACCATGGCCTGCCTTAACATCATCAGCATAAATTTCAAGTTGCGGAATACTGTTAGCCTTAGCCGATCTAGACAATAACAAATTATTATTCAATTGTTCAGAGTTGGCCTTCTGCGCATCTATAGCAATATACACACGTCCTCTAAAAACCGACTGAGCAGAGTCATTTAACACTGATTTTGCGAGTTGATTTGACTGATTGTGTCCTTTTAAATGATTTATCGACGAATAAAGGTCAGCGTGTTGTTCTCCATTTATAGCCATACAAGAAAACAATCCCGCTGTCGCGTTTTCAGATTTAAAATACGTTTCGGTATTTGTTCGAGCTGTCGCTGCACCTAAACACAAATCAACAAAATTAAAAACTGAATCGCGTTCTAAATTAACTGTGTTTTGTGAAATTGAAAAACATTTTGTATTTAAATCTTGGATGTGTAGCCATTCAAGCTGACTTCCTGCCTGCAATTGCACATCCGAGTGTAATAATTGAAACGATGCCGCGTCACTTAACGAAACAGCCTTGGTTGCCATTTTTAATTGCGCGTGAGTGGCGATGACTAGTTCAATTTGGATGTGCTGAACGATCTGCTGAT
>JANOOI010000165.1:0-8095 GCA_031421235.1 Bdellovibrio sp. | reverse complement strand
TATCGACCTATTTTATTCATTGAAGTCGACCGAATAGAAAATTCAGAAAAAATTATTAATTTGATTCAAAATTTTGGTTACAAAACTGAAATTTTTGAAACAGTTTTATTTAATGAAAATAATTACAACGGTGTGAAAATAAATATCTTTGGCCAAGCAGGCACAAGAAATTTATTAGCGATTCCCAGCTAGTTTAAGTCGAATTGAGTCAACAGCTGGAAATAACTAATTTGAAAATAATTTAACACACTTTACATTTGAATTATTTTTTTCATTATTTAGAATACTTGCTAAAGATAACTTAACTGCATTAAGCCTGGCTTTTTCTTTTAAGTAAGAATTTAAATGATCAAGACTGTTTTTGACAGGTTCTTTAGTTAACACAGAAAAAGGCTTATCTGTTATTAGATTAACTGCACCAAATTTAATATCTGTTTTATTTTTACGATTATAATCGCTAACCGCTTCGGCGATCAATGACTGTTCCACATCCAGTGTCTGAATATTTAAGGCTTCCAAACGTCCTACATATTTTTTATTTTGTTCAAGTGGCGAAAAAGTATTACCGTGATTTCGATCAAAATGGATATTTTGATTTGCATCTAGAATTGTTTTTTGCTGATTAATAAAATTATCAATTTTTATCGTCTGCCCAGGTCTGTAAAAAGCTTTCGGAACAGATAAATCGTAAGGATTAATTTCATTCATCAAAGACCCTGCAGAGCCCATGAAAATAAGCCCTTTTAATTCAGGATTTAAAAATGACTTCAGCTGTGCCGCAGCCAATTCACCCCCAAACTGTTTTTTCTGAAGAAAATAAGCCAATGTTTATTGTTTGCTTAGATTGCTTGTTGTAAATCTGCATAACTTTCAAAGTTGATTGTAGTACATTGTCATGGATATCAGATTCACCAAGCAAAACTAAATTTGCGTCCTCAGCCAATGCTTTTTTCCATAAACGATTATAACCAAAAGATATGTAATCAATTTTATTATTCTTGATAATTGATTCAGCTTTTAATTTTGATAGCTTTTCAACTGTTTCATAAGCTTTAAGATCAACGAAGCTTTTTACTTTAACATTTGGTAAAGCTGAAAACATTGTGCTGTAGTGTCTTACGTATCTAATAGATGGCGGAACAACCCAGATCAACACTGCTTTTTGACCATTTATTTGATGGCTCACATAAAACTTAGATAATCCCCACTGTTCATAAAGTGAAGGTATCCGCTTTAAATTTGTAAAGTCGATTTTTGCCTGAACTTTAAGATATTCATTTAATGAATTAATATCCCCACCAAAAATAAGCACATCTGTTTGGCCTTTTTTGACTTCATCAAAAGTGCCCACACCAATTCTGTTTTTTATATACTGATCCAATTGATGAATCGAATGGCTTTGCTGACTTTTAATTTCAGTTGGCTTAATTTCGATTATCTCAGTTGATAAAGCAGCTGCCACTATTGGCTTCGCTTCTATGTATTTTTCTAAAAGCTGATCTATATCCGAATAGCTCATATTTCTTCTGGTTTCAATTTGGCCAACAAGAGCTTTTTTCTCTTCTAAGCTTAAATTGATCGAATCAACTTCTACTATTTCATGCTTGATATCATCAACAATAAATTGGGGTATTAGCTGCGCCTTCGCTGAAGCTAGATTAATAATCGATATAAAAAAAAGTGTGATCAACTTATAGCGCATTAAATAATCCTGAACACTTATTGATTGTTTTAAATGTAATTTCTTTTTTTGCCCAACTGACAAAATCAAAACCGTCAATGTAGCTAATTTCATTGCTTATTTTATTCGCTTTATCTAGCAACGCTTCAGCATTTTCAATTGGCTGATTGGATTCAAGTGCTAAGAATATTTCTTTTTCATCTTTAAGGGCTGCAAGTCTTTTTTTAAATTCAGTTTCATATTGGGATTTAAACTTTTCTGGATCTTGAATTTTCAAACGATTCATTGTTAATTGAATAATATTTATTCTCTCAGCTGCAAGTTCTGATAAAGTCACTGAACCCTTGTAATACTTTGTCATATTTAATGATCCAGAACGATTAGATCTAATTTCAAATTCTAATCCTAAATGACCAACACCTAAATAAGGTAAACTATTGTACAAATGATCCCCAAAATAGCTTGAGCGATCAAAAATTTGGTGTGCATTTTTTGTAAGCTCTGTACCCAATGTTAATTCACGCCATTTTTTATTCACCATTTGTTTAAAATCTTCAACGGGAACTTCAAATTTAAATAATGGGGTTTCATTTTTGGCTGCTAAATCAAAGAAATCTTTATTTTTGCGACCATATCTCCAGGCATAGTTGGCCGTTGGGGTCCAGTACCTAGCTCCTTTTGGAATCTGCCCGTTATCCCATGATTTTTTTTCATCAAGTCTTTCAGCACCACGGTATAAAATGACTTTCCCATTAACCGTGTATTTTTCTATATATACATTCAATAAATAATCTTGTAGCGGCTGCCTAACTGTCTTTTTTAATAAAGGATCAATAATTAAGACATCAGGATTAGTTGATAATTTCATGTCTTCTAACCAACCAGCGACCTCATTTAAATCTTGTTTTGGCTGAGGTGTTCCATTTTTTTTGGCTTCGTCAATTTCAGTTTTATGCTTATCCCACCAATCATCAGTTTGGTAATAGGTCGGGGTAAAACGGCTTGTCGCCATCGGAATTAAAGTCAATTTAGAATTAATATCTGTAAAATCTTCGACAGCTATATAATATGAAAACTTAGCTTTCTTATTCAGGGCCACGCGCCCATCAGCTTGGTTTAATTCAATATCACTTAATTCAATTTTTTCGTACAGCATATCGGCTTTTGAATTGAATACATCCACAATCATTTGCTTACGCTTTAAAATAAGATCATCGCTGTTTGCTAACACTTGAAAAGAAATTAAGATTAAAATCGCAATTGTTTTTATCATTGTGATTCCTCACCAAAATATTCTTTATTCTGATTATTGCGTGTATCAAAAACTTTAATGCCTTTTGATTTAAGTAATTCATATAATTTTTTATCTGGTGGATTATTGGTGAAGTGAAACGCTTCGACATCATTGATGCTTAATGGGCCGAAGATTTGAACTTCGAAATAACTCCGACCACGTTTCCAGCCTAATAAACTATTTTCATTTTTAAAATCTAGAATGCTGTCATCTGCCATAAATTTATTGTGTTCTAAATAATCAGACCCAGCGAATAGTGTCATGAATTTTCTATGCAGCCATGGAATAAATTTATAATCTCCATTTCGCAAAGAATCCTGAGGTGTCCACGTTGCACGCTCTTTAATAACATTTTTTTTAATAATCCATAAGTCAGGACCATACTGACCAGCATCTGATTTGAACTCAATATGACTTTCAAAACTGGGTCGAGCCTCGGCGTAATTAGATTTTAGACGAGGGCTTGAATTGACGTACTCTTTGATTTCTATTGAAGTCAGTCTAGATTCATCTTCGTCTCTCATACTAATATGCTCACCATTACTATCTTGTCCGTAATAACCTTTGCTTGAGCCTGTAATTCTTTGGTTTTGAAACCCTGCTATAGGTATCCAAAACCGACCATTTTCAGGTCTTCTCATTGTAACAACTAAGTCTTTTTCAACTAGTTTTAAAAGGCCTTTTAGCTTAGGATCATGTTTAAGTAATTCTGTTTCTAATGCTTTCATGTTTTCAAAGCCAGTTTCAGCAAATCGAGTTTTCACTATTTTTTCTAAATTCTTAACAATTTTTATTCCATCATCAATAAGTTGCTTTTCAGTAGGTATTTCTTTAAATGATGGAACAGGAATGATCTGAGATTTTAATTTTATATTCAATTGTTCTAATAGTATAAAGTACGAATAGTTGTAATCTAAAAAACGGTTGAAAACTTTATTTTTGCTCTCAACAGCTTTAATTTGTTCGATTATATCTTTCGTCGACTCACTTATAATTTTGCTAGCAAACTTCATATTTACAGCGATCTTATTTATCTGAACTTCGTCAAGATTTTCTGTTTTTTCAATCAAGCCCATTAATTTGTTATAATCATTCCAATTTGGTTTTAAAGCACCAGTGATAATATAAGGTAATTCATAACTTTTAATAAAAGCATCGATTTCAATTGTTAAGTCATTAAGCTCTGCATTTGTTAAACTGACTGTCTTTTGTGAATCTTTAAATAAATCCATGCATTGGTTGGCAGCATATGATTTAAAAGAAAACAATAAAATGACAATAAGAAAAGCCTTCATAAGCTATATATATTGCAAAATTAAGGCACTATTGAAGGGACTAATAACCCCTAGTTTTTAGCTGGGATGTCTAAGCTGTAACGAGTGACGAAAAACGATGAGCAGCTGTCTCAATATGAGATGAAAAAGCTATGAGATAATCTGATCTTGCCAGTAAACTTGACCCGGATTTTGGCTGTCTTTAGCACTGATCACAGAACCTAAAACAAAGCTTTTCTCGCCGGCTTCGTTAAGTTCTTTGATGACTAAATCAGGTTGGTCAGTGGCCACAACAAAACCCACACCCATATTGAATGTTTTAAAAAGTTCAAGATCTGATAACCCACTCATTTCACAAATCGTTTTCATGGATTCTGTGGTTTTTGGTTTGTGAGTAATGAGATAATCAAATTGATCATTGATTCTAGGTATATTTAAAAATCCCGAACCTGTAATATTGGCTAGACCAAAAATGTTTTGTGGATATTTTTTAAGTAATTGTAAAATTGATTTTACATAAATTTTTGTAGGCGCAAGGCTTTCAATTTTTAAAATTTGCAGTTGATCATGATTCATTTTTTTTGTTGCGACTTCTTCAATGATTTTTCTAACTAAAGAAAAACCATTTGAATGAAATCCTGAACTAGCCAGACCCACCAGCGTAAGGCCTTCTTTGATTTTTGAACCATCAATCAATTGATTTTGATAAACTTCGCCGACTGAAAATCCTGCTAAATCATAATCGCTTTTTTGATACATACCAGGCATTTCAGCCGTTTCTCCGCCCACTAAAGCCATCGCTGATTGTTTGCAGCCTTTGACGATGCCTTTAATCACATCAGTGCTGACATTTAAATCTAAAGTGCTACTAGCAAAATAATCCAGAAAAAACAAAGGTCTTGCACCACTGCAGATTAAATCATTCACACACATTGCCACCAGATCGATTCCAATAGTGTCATGGATTTGTAAATCAATAGCCAATTTAATTTTAGTGCCAACGCCATCAGTGCTTGAAGCTAAATAGCGATCCTCATCAATTTGATAAAGAGCACAAAATCCACCGATTCCGTTCTTCACATTTTGATCATAAGTTGATTTAACTAATTCAGAAATTTTCTGAATAAAGAGATCCCCTTTTTCAATATCGACACCACTTTGTTTGTAACTGATTGCCATAATTATTATTCCTAATGTCTAAAGTGTCTAACACCTGTTACGGCCATTGCAATTTGATGTTCATCACATTTCGCTATGACTTCTGGATCTTTGATGCTTCCGCCAGGTTGAAGGACGGCACTAATTCCCACTTCATGACAGACATCGATCGAATCTGAAAACGGAAAAAATGCATCAGAAATCAAAACTAAATCTTTCATTTCGAAATCTTTATTTTTGGCTCTGTGGGTAGCCAAAAGTCTTAATGAATCTAATCTGTTGGGTTGCCCCATCCCCGCCCCGACTAGAACTAATCCTTTTGCGTTTTGTCCGACTAACGCCACACCATTACTTTTTAAATGTTTGCAGGCTAGAACACCAAATTTAAATAAACTTTGGTGTTTTTCACTAAACTGTGTTTTGGTGACTACTTTGAATTGATCTACCGCAAGGCTTGCTTCATCTTCGTTTTGTTTTAATAGAGCTCCGGAAATACTTTTCGTCATAGTTTCGATTTGATTATATTCACGAAGTGCAGTTTTTAAAAGTCTCACGTTTTTTTTCGTTTTAAATATTTCTAATGCTTCGCTCGTAAAATCAGGGGCTACAAGAACTTCAATAAAGTTTTTTATAAGATATTCAGCAATGTCTTTTGTCACTGTGTAAGATGTGGCAATGATTCCACCGAAACTTGAAATACTGTCGCCATTCCAAGCCTGATCAAGCGATTCAATAGCTGTTGTACAAGCAGCTAGACCGCAGGGGTTAGCATGCTTCACAACAACACTAATATGATTAAACTGAGTTTTGCATTGAGCATAGTATATGTCGCTGACTATGCGCCAAGCTGCATCGGCATCAACCCAATTATTATACGACAGTTCTTTACCTTGAATAAATTCAGCTTTTGCAATTTGCACAGATGAATTTGTATTATTTGTTAAAACAATTTCAGCTTTTTGGTGTGGGTTTTCCCCGTACCGTAATGTTTCAGATTTCAGATATCTTTTTGAAAGCTCATCCGAAATGGCCATGTCATAATGGGTAATACGCCCAAACGTTTTTACCGCTTGCTTGCGTCTGTAATCAAAATCTGTCATTAATTGGCTTTTTTGTGCTGATTCGATAAATTGACTGTAATCCGTAGAATCTGATAGCACTGTAACACTTTCATAATTTTTGGCAGCACAACGAAGCATCAGCGGCCCGCCAATATCGATGTTTTCAATCAAAAGATCTTCATCAGATTTTTCTTGAACATGTTTTTCAAAAGGATACAGATTACAAATCACTAAATCAATGGCTTGAATATTCAGTTTTTTAGCTTCATTTAAATCAGTTTCATTATGACGTCTAAATAGCAATCCAGATGAAATCTGAAAACTAATTGATTTCATGCGTCCGCCGAAAGCTTCTGGGTTTCCCGTAATGCTTTCGACAGCTGTAACAGGAATACCCAAACCCTCGATATATTTTTTTGTTCCACCAGTTGAAATAAGTTCGACTTTGTTTTCATTTAAAAAATGAACAAGGCGGTCTAAATGTGTTTTGTCTGACACGCTGATAAGTGCTCGTTTAATTTGAACATGTTCTTGTTTCATAATTTACAATCCTGATTCAAAAATTGTTTTTCGCAGTATTCAAGTGCCGATTCAAAAATAATGGCACCGCTATCTTTAGCTGATGATTTGTCTCTGGAATCCGGTGACAACCATTTACTTGTTGCAGCTTCCGGATGAGGCATTAAACCTAAAATACAACCACTTGGATCAGTGATCCCTGCGATATTTTCATAAGACCCGTTAACATCTTGTTCATAATAGAATGCGATTTGCTGATTGTTTTTAAGCGATTCAAAAATATTTTTTTGTTTTTGTGTATCACCAGAAAAAACTATACGACCCTCGCCGTGTCTCATTGGAAACTGCACACTTTGTTTTTCTATTTGCAATTTTTGAGTCCAAATACATTTTGATTGCGGAACCTTTAGGTTGACCCATTGATTGATAAAATGGCCTTGCCTGTTATGGGTCAATGTCATTTCTCTTTCACAAAATGGTTTTGGTAATAACCCAAGCCTAACTAGAACCTGAAAACCATTGCAAATACCTAGAATTAATTTTTTTGCTTCGATAAACTTTTTCAGATGTTCACCAAGACCATATTTAAGTTTCAAAGCTAATATCTGACCTGAACCAATTTCATCACCAAATGAAAATCCACCTGGTAAAACTAAAATCTGATAATTACTTAAGCTTTCAGGGTTGAGTAAAAGATCATGAATATGCTGAATTTTTACAAATGACTTATCTGATTTAAAAGCAGCCGCTGTTTCGACTTCGCAGTTTATGCCATCACCAGTTAAAACAAGAACTTTGATTTGTGATATCATACTAAAACTCCGGCCGGCACTTTAGTTTTATAAGCTTTTAGTAAGTCAGCCGCTTTTAAATTTAGAATCATCTCAGATTTTTGATTCATTTCAAGTGTTGCATTTTTTGTGACTTCACCTAAGTAAATACAATCTTGACCGATTGCTTTTTCAAATTCTTTTTTGTGTTCTGATTTAACGCTGACAACGATGCGTCCTGGGCCTTCATTGAATAAAAACTGAGTAAGATCAGCACTGACTAGATCAAGATTAATTTTCAATCCTAGATTAGTCGACATCATTTTTTCAGCTAGACT
>JANOOI010000164.1:0-2382 GCA_031421235.1 Bdellovibrio sp. | reverse complement strand
GACACAAACTGGAAACGACGAACCAGAATATTTAATTGATATCGCTACGCTAACAGGTGCAATCAAAGTTGCACTAGGAACTGACGTTGCAGGATTTTTCACCAACGATCCAAAATTAGCAACAACAATTCACGAAGCAGGCAATAACACCGGTGAAAGAAACTGGCAGATGCCACTTGTTAGAAAATACTTTTCAAGTCTAAGTTCTAATTTTGCTGATTTCAAAAATTCTGGTGAAAGCTTCGGCGGGGCTATCACGGCTGCTTTATTTTTAGAAAAATTCACGGCCGGAAAAAAATGGGCGCATTTAGATGTGTACTGTTGGAATGATAAATCAGCTGGTGCTTTAGCAGCTGGTCAAGCCAGTGGCCAGCCTGTTCAATCGATGATTGAATGGCTAGGCATGATGGGGTAGTCGTCCGAGGTTCGGATCCGACTAGTCGCTATTATTAAATAGTTCGTATAGCAGACTGTGTACTTACTTGCATTGCTTGTCTTCATGAATGAAAAACAATGCTATATTGTCCTCAGTGAATTTCTAGATCAAATTGAAAAACAATACTGTTTAGAAAAAGGCAGTTACCGAATTACATTTTATGTCATATCAGAATTGATAATTTGTTTTTCTGTTATTGCACATGATAAGAAGAAAATTAAAGTCGGCAGTAATATTTTAATTTCATTTATAAGTGAAGGTAACATAGCTGTTAGTTATGGATTCAAGTATAGAGATTTTATATCTAGCTATCTTGATAAAAACTTAAAAGAATTTGATCAATTGAGTTCTTTTGAGCGAGCTCAGTTTATTACTGTGCTGTTTTTTCTCGAGCGAGACTTTTTTCACAGAATTAGTGTGATTGGTTAGTTTGTGATTTTGTTTTCCAATAATTCTTTCGTTCTGTCCAGCATTTTATTTTGAGACACTTTAACTGTTTTAATAATTCAGTTTTGTTATTCATCTCATCAACTTGATTTGGCGTATAGTTCCAAAGCGATTGATGCGGACGTTCATTGTTGTAGTAATTCATATACTTACTGATCATCACATTTGCAGTTTCTTCGTCTTGATAATCACCAACTAGATAAATTTCTTCTTGCTTTATGGTCCCGTAAAATCTTTCAGTCCTAGCGTTGTCAGTTGGCCTGTGTACGCGAGCAAAACTTAATTCGGCCTCAATGTCCTTAAAAAATTGTTTCGTCACGTGCGCCGTATTAGGACTTCCACGATCAACTCGAAGCTCTGGTTTTAAATGCCAATCTGCTGGCAAGTTTAAACTTTCTAATCCAAAACTGTACAAGTCTTTAATGTTTCCAGCGGTTACCGTTTTTAATATTTTCCAGTGAACAATCTTTCTGCTAAAAAAATCAATTAGCGTTAATAAGTACCACCGGTCACCACCAATACGAAGCTTGGTCCAGTCTGCACCCCACATCATGTTGGCCGATCGCATTTCATAAAAAGGTTCATCCCACGGCGCCGGTCTTCGCTCGTATTTTTCCACTAGATTATTGTTCTTTAATTCCCAGTAAATTGAACTCGCCGAAAAGTAACTTCCGCCACCTTGCAAAAATCCTTGGATCTGCCTGTGTCGAAGTTCAGGATTTTCATTCTTCGTTTTTAATATCAACGCACGATCCTCATCAGTCAGCGACATCGAAGTCTTTCGATCCGATGGGTGAATGACTTCTGTTTCAGTCACAATATTTTTCTGCTTAAGCCAACGGTAATACGTTGATGGCTTAACACCTAAAGCTTGTAAAATATCTTTTGTTTTTCGACCTAATTTTTGACTCTCAAGAACTTGATTGATGACGCCTTGCTTTTGTAAATCCATATGCTTGCTACCGCTAATCCAATTTACCAGTCCAAGTTCATCTCTTTTTTTAAATCAGCAATCGCCTGTGATTGTGATAAAACAATCGCGCGAAGCTTTTGAACCTCGATCTTTAATTGCTTTTTTTCTGTATCAATAGGTGCTTTATTATTTCGAAGCGAAGAATGGATTCCTACCGCCAACTGATGTTTCCATTTTGAATAAAGTGAAACGTAAATATCTTGCTTTTTGATCGCGTCATTTAAAGACAGTCCATTTTTTCGGTCCGTCTCGATTTGATTCACGATGTTGGCTTTTTGTTCAGGCGTAAATGTTCTTTTCGGTCTTCTCACGTGTATTTCCTCTCAAGAAATTACACACTAAATTTGCAATTTTCGTCCCACTTGAGAAAAAACAGCACAGTTAATCCCGCGTTTTTTGAAAATTCTAAATCCTTGGCTCTGTTCGAAATTTTTTGCTTTGTCGAAATCGAAGCGTGTGCTTACTTCTAAATCATCGGAGTTTCTGCAGCGAAAAGTTCCCTAATTTTGACCATAGGTTTGAGCTA
>JANOOI010000163.1:0-1776 GCA_031421235.1 Bdellovibrio sp. | reverse complement strand
AAAGTGAGGAAATTCAAATATAGGCAGCTAACGGTAGCGCTTTGTGCTTTTGGGGAATTAGTATTCCGTCAGCACGGAACCGATGATAAATAAAATTACAAATGATGAAATTAAAAAACAAATGTTTGGTGTTGCTATTTCAGCCCGAACAAAAGCCGAACAAAGACCTACCGATGATTGATATTCCGTCTGCCCCAAATTGCACAAAACGCAATGTTATACGAAGTGCTTTTTTGTCGAGTGTTAATGCGTAAAATGTTGCATGTGGAAAACACTACTTTTTGAGTATAATTACAAATATATTTTGTAATTGCTATATAATTTAGTTACTTTCGCAAGGTTCGACACATGAAAAATCCCACAAGGTTTGACTCACCGAGTGGGATTGAAAGATATTTGCGTTCCGAGTGCAAAAGTAAGAAATCTCTCCCATATAGCAAGTGTTTTTCCAAATCTTTTTGATTTGTTTTTATGTCAGAATACCTACGAATACAATTTTCGTGGTGTAATTAAATAACGCATAAAAAAATAAACATTATGCAACAATTAGTTATTAAGTACAATGAACAGGTTACAACTACCTCGCTTTTAATAGCGGAAAAGTTTGGTAAGAGGCATGATAATGTCATGCAGGCAATAGCAAATCTTGAAATTTCAAAAGAATTTCGACTCCTTAACTTTAAGGAGTCCTCTTATGTAAACAGTCAAAAAAGAGTAAATGCTTCATTTACAATTACAAGAGATGGTTTTACAAGATTAGTAATGTCTTTTAACGGTGCTGCTGCACAAAAGTTTAAAGAAGAATTTATTGCAGAGTTTAATAGAATGGAAGCTCTATTAAAATTGGAAGCTACTCCAAAGCCATTATTAGAAGTTTACACAAAAAGGATAATGAATGATGAAGCAAGAAATTGTCCTGATACCCATTGGTGTATTTTTACCGAATCTCACCCTGTGCTTATTGCTGTCGAAGTAAACGTAGGCAGTCAATGCCAATTTGATTTAATTGATGGCAGTATCGGAACTTGGTGGGCTAAATACAGAAAAGATAAGTTATGGGCAGATGAAGAAGTCTTGACTTATAAATATGAATTTAGTGACAAAAGAGGGTCAAGAGATGCAAAATGTTATGACCACTCTGAATTAAAATATTTTAGAAACTGGTTAAAGAATGTCTATAAAAAGCAGCACTTGATTGACTATCTAAATAATAAATATTCAAACAATCCATTTATGCTAAAAAAGGTAGAGGCTTTCATACCAAAACTTTTAAAAGCATCTTAAACATTATCAATAAAGCGGAATAGTCAACCGCTTTATTTTAAAATAATCTGTCTACTGTTTGGGTAGCATTTCGTATAACGTTGGGCATATTGCGAAGTTGGGGAATAGATGCTGTGTCAGCCCAACAGCGAATAGAACTAATGTTGAATAAAGATTTACAGCCCAATGCGGTTGCTTTAAGCCCCAATTTAGCAAATGCCTTTGTTGGGCGAAGGCGGTTGAAAAAAGTAGAGATTGTCAAACTAAAAATAATAAAATGAGAAACATAGAATTTAGAGCAAAGAGAGTTGATAATAATGAATGGGTTAGTGGCTCATTATTATTGTCTGAAATTGATGTAAACCAAATTGCTGTTGAAGCAGAGATACACGAAAGATTTGCAAATGATTTTTCTATTACAAAACATAAGGTTGACCCAAAAACAATTTGCCAACTTGTAAAAGTTAAAAACGGTATCAAGTTTTATGAACACGATGTTTTAGAAGATTTTTT
>JANOOI010000162.1:0-5358 GCA_031421235.1 Bdellovibrio sp. | reverse complement strand
GAATGCTGGTACGTCGAATTCAAGGTGCAAAGCAAGATGTCCTTTGCGGTACTGTTATTGGGGCTTAAGTTCATGTGAACTTGTCATAACTAATTGCTTGAGTATTTCATAGTCTTTTTTAAGACTTAGAAAACTTTCATGATGTCCGCCCGTGTCGGGGTGACAATTCAACGCCGCTTTCTTGAAAGATTTTTTTAAATCTTCAGCTGCAAACGACAGTGGTAGCAGACGCGACGCGATTAATATCGGAAGATTCATCGCATACAATATTGATTCGTAGGCTTTCCTTTGTATTTCGTTCATGGTGTGAGCGGCTTTTGTCGAATGAAGATTCGCGCTGTTTATAGAGGCATTTTTACAAACTTGATAAAATTTACGTCCTTGTTCCCTTGCAGCTAGTCTTGCGCCATTGAAGCTTTGTCCTGAGAGCTCATTGAAGATTGAAGAGATATCAGTCGATAGGCCCTCGACGGATTGATGTTTTCCAGAGGAAGAATTAAAGAAAGTCTCTTGAGTATTATTGTATAAATCTTTGTTATTACTTATGAAGTCAGATGATAAATTCAGTGAATCTTTCTTTAAAATCTGCTCTAAAATGTCATGAAAACTATTGTTTTTCATAGGAGCTGTCATAGCTACTTTATCGGTAAAAGCTCATTTTTAAAGAGTCTTGAAAAGGCCTGTAGATGATATTTTTAGGGGGGAATAAGTCTAATTTCAGAGGGAGAAAAGTAAAAAAAGTTAGAAATAGTGTTTTTTTCTCTCGACAAAGGGTTTTTTATCGACTTAGACTTAGGTCATTGGATTTAATTTTTTGACGAAAGTCATAATAAAATAGAAACAATGCCTTAACACCTTAACGGAGGAATTATACATGGCAAAGAAAACAGCGAAAAAAGCCGCTCCTAAAAAAGCTGCTCCTAAAAAAGCCGCAGCTCCTAAAAAAGCTGCTCCTAAAAAAGCCGCAGCTCCTAAAAAAGCTGCTCCTAAAAAAGCCGCAGCTAAAAGAAAACCAAATGCAGCTTTCATGAGACCTTTAACACCATCTACTACTTTAGCAGCTGTTGTTGGCGCTTCTCCACTTCCACGTACTGAAGTTGTAAAAAAATTATGGGCTTACATCAAAAAGAATGATCTTCAAGATTCAAAAAACAGAAGAAACATCAATGCTGACGACAAATTGAAACCAATTTTCGGTAAAGCAACTGTTTCTATGTTTGAAATGACTAAACTTGTTTCTAAACATTTAAAATAGATTTCGTTTTTTGTAAAAAAAACAGTGAAAGGCTAACGGTAACACGTTAGCCTTTTTTTATTGTAAATAGATTTTTTATGAAGGGGGAATTCAACTTTCTTTATAGATTTTCAAGATCATGTAGTGTAAACCAATGGCATGTCAAATTCGCGAAAGCCAGTCCCATTCACAAAAGACGAAATCCAGAAAATGAAAACTGTCTGTAAGATGGCTGCCCAGGTTTTAAACTACACAGGTCGTTTTATTAAGTCCGGTGTAACAACATTAGAAATCAATAAAATTGCAGACGATTATACACTGTCAATTGGCGGTATTTCGGCTTGTGTTGGTTACCATGGCTATCCGTTAGCTACGTGTATCTCGGTGAACAATGTAGTTTGTCATGGATTGCCATCTGACTATGTCATTCAAGACGGAGATATATTAAACTTAGACGTCACAGTAAAAAAAGACGGCTTCTTTGGCGACACATCAAAAACCTATATGGTGGGTAAGGTCTCTGCCAATGCCACGGCCTTAGTTGATGCTGCTTACCAGGCCATGATGGTCGGTATTGAATCCATTAAGCCTCATGGTTATACTGGCGACATTGGTTTCGAAACAAATAAGTATGTGACCCGCAGGGGTTACACAACCGTAAAAGAAATTGGCGGTCACGGTATTGGTAAAATATTTCACATGGATCCGTTTGTCCCGGCTTTTGGAAAACGTGGAAAAGGTGAAAAAATCATTCCTTGGACTTGCTTCACGGTCGAGCCAATGGTGAATGAAGGCGACGAAGATTTTGTTGAAATGGCGATCAAGGGTTCAGATATTAAGTATTACGAAACGGTTGACGGAAAATTATCAGCGCAGTTTGAACATACGATTTTGATCACAGATACGGGATACGAAATTTTAACGGTAGAATAAAAAAATAAATAAACAAGTATGAAAAAGAAAAACACAAAAAGTAAGGACAGTAAAATGAGAACACAAACAACGAACGTGAAGAAAATGGCAACAAAAACAATGGCTAAAATGGATGCTAAAACGATAACTAAAAAGAAAACAGCACAACCAGCTCAAAAAGCTAAATCAACTAAGCCAGGAACTAATCTTGATTACATGATTTGCAAAGAAGCTATGGAAAACCCAAAAGTATTTGCTGAATTAGCTCGTTGGGGCCGCGAAGAAATTAAAATTGCAGAAAAAGAAATGCCAGGTTTAATGGCTTTAAGAAAAGAATTCGGTAAACAACAACCTTTTAAAGGCGCGCGTATCGCGGGTTGTTTACATATGACAATTCAAACAGCGGTCTTAATTGAAACATTAACTCATTTAGGAGCTGAAGTTCGTTGGTCATCTTGCAATATCTTTTCAACGCAAGATCAAGCTGCAGTTGCAATCGCTGCAACGGGTGTTCCGGTATTTGCTTGGAAAGGCGAAACAGAAGAAGAATTCAAGTGGTGTATTGAACAAACAATCACAGGTTGGGGACCACAAGGTTACAACTTAATTCTTGATGATGGTGGTGATTTAACAAACATGATGCATACTTCAAAATATTCACACATGCTTAAAAAAATCATTGGTGTTTCTGAAGAAACAACAACGGGCGTTCATAATTTAGAACAAATGTTAAAAAATAAAAAATTAAAAATACCTGCAATCAATGTTAACGATTCTGTGACTAAATCTAAATTTGATAATTTATACGGTTGCCGTGAATCTTTAACTGATGCATTAAAGCGCGCAACAGATGTGATGATGGCTGGTAAAACAGTTGTTGTTGCTGGTTACGGCGATGTCGGTAAAGGTTCAGCATTTTCGGTGAAAGGTCTTGGCGCCAGAGTTCTGATCACTGAAGTTGATCCAATCTGTGCGCTTCAAGCCGCAATGGAAGGTTTCCAAGTTGTCACTATGGAAGAAGCAGCACCTTTAGCAGATATCTTTGTAACAGCTACTGGCTGTTGCGATATCATCACTGAAAAACATTTCATGAAAATGAAAGACAACGCGATTGTTTGCAATATCGGTCATTTTGATATCGAAATCGATATGGCTTGGTTAAACAAAAATTCAAAAATGCGCGAAATCAAACCCCAGGTTGATGTTCATACATTAAAAAATGGGCGTGAAATCGTTGTTCTTGCAAAAGGCCGTTTAGTGAACTTAGGTTGTGCTACAGGACATCCTAGTTTCGTGATGAGTAACTCATTCACGAATCAAGTTATGGCGCAGTTAGAATTATTTAATAATCGTGATATGTACCAAGAAATTGCTATCTACAGATTGCCTAAACATTTAGACGAAAAAGTTGCGGCACTACATTTAGACCAAATCGGTGTAAAATTAACAAAATTATCGACTAAGCAATCTAAGTACTTACACTTAAATGTTGAAGGCCCTTTCAAGCCTGAACATTACAGATACTAGTATTTTAATATGTTTGGACTTATTTCAGTTAGTTTAACAATCATACCTTTAGGCGCTTTGTTTTTCGGAGCGCTTTATTTAAGAAAGAATGTGAATCATATTCACATTCTTTTGTTTTTAGCTGCTGCCATCGGCGGGTTGGTTTACGACCAATTTTTATTATACAACAGCTTCAAAAAATTTATCGAAAAAGAACAATGGGAAGCTATGGCTTCTTACATGGCCTACACGCCAATCATCGCGACGGCCTTGGTGTTTTCTTGTGGCTTACTTGCGACCACGCTAATTTCATTGATTGCAAAAGCTTTTAAATCAAAATCTAGATTCAGCGAAATTAAACTGACTCATGCCGTAATTATCGTTTTATTTTCTGTGATGACATTGTTTTTACACAATTTATTTTATGCTAACATAACTGCGCAAAATGAAATGTTCAGCCAATTAAGTGATCCTGAAACCTCAGAAGATATTTTGCGTGAACAGGCGCAGACTGTTTCAATTCCGAATAAAATTGCTTTAGCTGAAAACCCGAATTTACCTGATGATGTATTTTTAAAATTGATTCAAGATAAAACCGAAATGGTTAGATACGTTTTAGTCAGACATCCAAAAACAACAATCGAACAACTTGAAGTTTTTAAATCTGATCCCGCTAAAGAAGTCCGCAAAGCGGCTGTTGCAGAAATTCAACGCCGAAGTAAAAATCAGTAGTTTTACAGTTCTACTTTAACTTGGTCTAAATAATAACGAAGTTCGCCAATGCTTTCACGGATATCATCCAAAGCACGGTGTGCATTTTGTTTTTTATAGACGCGGTCAAATTTATTATTAAACATGATTTTCCATGAACTGACATCCAGCATACGGTAATGCAGTCTTGCAGCCAGGCGGGGCATGTGCTTTTCAATAAATAAACGATCTTGCGCAATAGAATTGCCAGCTAAAATCGGGCGTAGTTTAGGATTGGTTGTTGATTCAGGGAAATGCCGATCGATCATCGATATTAATCTGAATTCGACAGCATCAGGTTCCATTCCGGTCGGTACTTTTGCAGTCAGACCTGATTTCCCGTGGTGTTCAGTGTTCCAGGCATCCATTCCGTCAAGATAGCTTTGCGGTTGTTTCACGACGGTTTCAAAAGCTTCTAGTTCTTTAAAATTTAAATCCGTAACAATACACGCGGCTTCGATGATGACTTCTTTGCTTACATCAAGGCCCGACATTTCTAGATCTAACCAATACAGGTGAGTGATTTTTTCGTATGACATAAATTAGTGTGTCGGAATCTTGGTCGAGGCCTTAGGCGTGATTAACTTATAATCGTCACCAGCATTTTTAACAGCGGCTTCGATGGCTTTGTAATCAATCGGCATATTGTTTTTTGTTGTTACAGAAATTTTCCCGATTTGTTTTTTCGCATCAGTTAATTCAACTTTGCAACTTTCGAATTGGGCTTTAAGGTCTTTGTCTTCACAAACGGTTTTTGTGATCATTTTTTTACAAGCCGAACAATGCATGCCTTCAACAGTGATGTCTTCAGCAAGGGCCGAAATTGAAGCGATCAAGGTCACACAAACAATGATGAACGATAAAAAATTATTTTTCATTGGGGGGGTATCTTCTTTCTTCAGTTGTGATTAGTATGAACTATTCCGAGCGCACAGTGTATCTGGATTATTCACGGA
>JANOOI010000161.1:0-31845 GCA_031421235.1 Bdellovibrio sp. | reverse complement strand
CTGAATTAAAAGAAAATGTTGATGCATTGATTGTTATCCCGAATCAAAAATTATTGTCAATCGCAGGCGATAAAACACCGCTTTTAGAAACTTTCAAAAAAGCTGATGAAGTTTTATTACAAGCTGTTAAAGGTATTTCAGATTTAATTAACATCAGAGGTTTAATCAATCTTGATTTCGCTGATATTAGAACTGTTATGGCAAATAAAGGTTTAGCTTTAATGGGAACAGGTCGTGCTAAAGGCGAAAACAGAGCCGTCGAAGCGGCGACTCAGGCGATTTCGTCGCCGTTATTAGAAAATGTTAAAATTGACGGAGCAACTGGTATTATTATTAATGTCACTGGCGGCTCTGATTTATCTTTATATGAAGTCAATGAAGCATCGATGTTAATTACAGAAGCAGCAAGTGAAGATGCTGAAGTTATTTTTGGCGCAGTTATTGATCCAAACTTAATCGATGAAGTTTGTGTGACTGTCATTGCAACTGGTTTTGCTCGTGAAGAGAAAAAAGAATCTGTCGCAAATAATACAATGCAAAGTTTTTTAACTGGCCCGTCAATCATGTTTGATCTTCCGCAACAGCCAGTTATGCAGCAGCAATTGCAGCAGCAGCAAATTCAACAGCAGCAAGCTATGTACACACAAATGATGGCGCAAAATCAGTACACGCAGACAATGGCTCAGCCCATGACGACGCTGATGCCAAATCCGATGATGCAGCCACAAACGCCGGTTCCTGTACAAGCACAAATTTTACCAACGATTCAACAAGTTCAAGAATCTGTTAAAACTTTAGCGCAAATGGAGCCTGTTGTTGACAGCTCTTTCATGCAACCGATGATGACTGATTCAACTTTCGCATCTGATATAAACCAAGATTTATCATCGGCAGTTTCGCCAACAGCAACATCAAGTCAAACAGCAAGAGACTTGTTATTAGCTAAAGCAAAGGCTTTCAGAGAAACACAAACTCATACGACGGCTAGTTCTGCTGTTGAAGAAAAAGTGGCTCATCCAGAACAGTTATCAATGATGGATGAAGATAAACAAATTGAAGAAGCACGTAAAATGGCTCGTGATCTATTAGAAGTCCCAGCTTTTATACGTAAAAAACAAGGTTTTGATTTATCTACATAAGTGAAACACTGGTTTATATCTGATCTACACGTTAAAGATATAAATGAGCGCAATGGCAACCTGCTGTTGCGTTTTTTATTTTTACTTAATCGATCGCCTCAAGCAAACACACTTTATTTACTAGGCGATATATTTGATGCCTGGGTCTCTGATGGTGGCGCTTTCGTGAAGCATTATCAGCAAATTGTTGATGAAATCCAAAAGTTTACAGATTCAGGTGGCAAAGTTTACTATTTTGAAGGCAATCATGATTTACACATCGATGTTTTTTGGACAAAGAAAATGAATATCGAAGTCATTGAAGGTGTTCGATATTTTCAAATCGATGATCTGAAAGTAAGATGTGAACATGGTGATTATATTAATCCAGATGATCTAGCTTATATCAGTTATCGTCAAAGGTTGCAAAAGCCATGGGTTGAATTTTTAGGACACAATTTACCAAGCACATTTTGGAAGAAAATTGGTGATCGAATGAGTTCGAGAAGTCGTAAAAAAACGGCAACATATGCAATAACCCAATCAGAAAAAATAAAAACAATGATTCAAGCTTATGCGATGAAAGTTTATAATTCTGATTCGTTTGATGTCATCGTCACTGGACACATGCATGTGTTTGATGATTTTTCTTTCAGAGGAAAAAACAACAAAAATATTCGATCAATTAATTTAGGAACGTGGTTAGATCAGCCCAAAGCTTTGCTGATAGAACACAATAAAGTCAGCGTTTGTGATATTAATGAACTGATTTAGCGGCAGTTTAGTATGAGATTTTGTTGATTAAAATTTAACTTGTGTGCTGGCAACAGGGCCTGTGATTGTGATTGTTAAGTTTTTACCTTCAGTTGAAGCCGTCGACACAGGAAATATTAAAGTGTAAGCTGTCGACCAGCGATTATGGTGCGGGTAAATAGCTTCTAAATCCAAAAATAGAGAATTATTTTTTTGTGCGATACCTTCGTAGCGTTGTCCGTTGACATCAAGATAAATTTTCCAAGTCGTTTTTTTAGCATACAGATTATCATGCTTTTTTTCTGGAACAAAAAAGCTTAGAAAAAATTCAGTTTGTGTTGAATGGCTAGAAATCATCTTGGATTTTTCTTCTTGATAGACAGCTTCAGACCACTGCGAAAGCTTAGCTGAATAAGCTAAAATGTTTTCAGTCATTTCAGCATCAACACGTGTCAGCTGAACTGTCAATTTGTTATATAATCCGTCATAGACCTCAGATTTTAAAGTTTTTTCTTCAGCCATTGTTGCGTATTCACCAGTTGAAATATCTTTAACCCCGGCAACAAGTGGTAAACGTGTTGCACAAGCTGCACCAATCAAAAAACTAAGGGCTAATAATAACTTTTTCATATAAACCTTTCGCAAAAATCTTGAACTACTTTAAAAACTTCATTTCTACAAGTATCGTTATAAAGCTCATGTCGACCATTTTCAAAAATTTTAAGTTCTTTTTTGTCGGACTTTAATTGATCAAAAAAAGTTAGTGCTGCACCGCTTGAAACTATTGGGTCATTGTCTGAAATATGTATTAAAGTAGGAATGTTTATTTCAGCAGCGTATGAATTAATTTTTAGAAATTCTCTTTTGAAACCTAAATACACACTGGCTGAAATTTTATTGTGTCGGTAATTGTCTTTTTCATATTCTTTGATGACATCATAATCGCGCGTTAGTTGTTCGTTTTTAATTTCATTGCCAAGTGTGATTTTAGGTAAAAATTGATTCACCAAGTTTGAAGCTGCGTCTTTCCATTCGGGAACGGCTATTGAAACCCCGAATAGGGGTGAACTTAAGACTTGTGCCTTTACAGTAGGGTACTGTTTTTCTTTTAGCGCGCAGGTTTGAATCAACGCCCCCATAGAATGAGCCACTAAAATCAAAGGGGTTTTAGATTTAGTGTTTAAACTTAAACAATGATTTAAAAAAATATGAAAATCTAAAATATAATCATCAAAATCTTTTGCGTAGCCGCGAAGGCCTTCAGACTGGCCATGACCACGTAGGTCCCAAGCTATAAAACTGTAATCAGGTAAAGCACTAACTAATCTATGATAACACTCTGAATGTTCGCCTTGTCCGTGGGTAATTAATAGCAAAGCTTTTGGGTTTTCGGCTTCCCATTTTTGAATATACAGCTGGGAATCGTCATGGCCTTTGAAAAAAGAATCAGATCTTTTGTGCATAGACAAAAGATTAACGAACTAATTCAAACCACGCAACAAAACAGTATCTTCCGCTTTGCTATAGGATTTAAGATCCAAATCAGCTGGACGTAAGGGTAATGCAGACTCTTGCGGAGGGTAATCTAAAGAATAATGTATGCCTCTGGACTCTTTTCTTTTCAAAGCACATTCGACTGTTAAATGTGCTACAAGCGCAATATTTCTAAGCTCAATTATATCACTGTGAATTTTCATGTTTGAATAATATTCTTTCACTTCTTGTAAAATATTATTCAAACGATGTTGGGCTCTTTCAAGTCGTTTAGTTGATCTCACTATGCCGACGTAATTCCACATTAATCTTCTGATTTCATCCCACATGTGATTGATGACAACCATTTCGTCTTGATTTGTTTCATCAGGTTTAGTCCATGGTTTTGGTTTTAATTTTCGATTGGTTACAGGATTTTTTGAATCCTGAGCTAAAATCTCAAGGCTCGCATTGTGTGACATCGCCAAACATTCTAATAATGAATTCGATGCCAATCGGTTTGCGCCATGTAAACCAGTGCAAGCGATTTCACCAATAGCGTAAAGACCTTGAATATCAGTTTTACCTGTCGGTGTCGTCAGTATCCCACCACATAAATAATGGGCTGCTGGAACCACAGGAATTGGTTTTTCTGTCATATCGATGCCATAGTTTAGACATTTTGAATAAATTGTCGGAAAGTGCGACCGAATAAAATCAGATTTTTTATGTGTGATATCTAAAAAGACGCAGGGCTCTCCAGATTTCTTCAGTTCAGCATCGATGCCACGGGCGACGATATCCCGCGGTGCCAATGATCCCAATGGATGAATCTTCTTCATAAAAGCTTCGCCTTTAGCATTAATTAATTCGCCACCTTCACCGCGCACAGCTTCACTAATTAAAAAATTTCGTGAATCTTTGTGGTACAAACATGTCGGGTGAAACTGCATAAATTCAAGATTGGCAATTCGTGCTCCACAACGGTAGGCCATTGCTAAACCGTCACCAGTTGCTCCGCCCCAATTTGATGTGTAAAGATAAACTTTTCCTGCCCCGCCGGTGGCAAGTATTGTTAAATCGGCCGTTAAAGTTTTAACTTCGCCAGTTTTTTTATCTAGAACATAACTGCCGATAACTTGTGTTGGGCCAACGATTTGCGGATCGACTTGTTTGTTAACAATCAGATCAATCGCAAAATGATCTTCAAAAATTTGAATATTGGGATGGTTTAAAACTTTTTTCCAAAGTTTTTTATGAATTTCAGCACCAGTTTGGTCTTCAAAATGAAAAATACGACGCTCTGAATGACCACCTTCGCGGGTCAGCTCAGTATTAAATTCCACGCCCCAATCGATTAAATCTTGAATTCTTTCAGGAGCTTGTCCGATTATATCTCGCACAGCGTTAATATCACAAAGGCCAGCGCCCGCAGCTAAAGTATCTTTGATGTGACTGTCAAAAGAATCGCTCACTTCAGATACAGAAGCGATTCCCCCTTGTGCCATAGCGCTGTTCGTTGAAGGGCCTTTGTCTTTTGTAATGATAAATGTTTTTTTGTGATCTGCTATTTTTAAAGCCATACTTAAAGCGGCTACGCCAGATCCTATAATTGCAATTTCGGTGTCCATTTCCTTTTGAGTTTCATGATGAAGATTTGGCTGATGATTTTGATCCATGAGACTACTTAGCTAATAAAAACAAATTTGTCCAAAAAAAATGACTTTGTCGAAAAAAAACAATTTACAGAGTTGATTACTAACAGGAAACAAAACTACAATAGAGCTATGAATCTTCCAGCAAGGACGCACGAAGAATAATGAAGCCTAAACATGTTTATTTCAGCATAGCTTTTGTGTTTATAATTGTAGGACTTGTCTTATGGCAGCTGAACGATATTTATCGTGGTGAGAAGCAAAATCAAAAACAGAGTTTCCAACAGACGCAACTGACAAGTTTAAGAACGACAGTCTCTGCGCAAATATCACAGATGCGCAACACAGTTAGCACGTACTTTCTAAAAGTTGACGAAAAACAAATTAATTGGGTGCAATTGAAACCGTTTTATTTTTTAGGTCTGATCAAAGAAAGCCAATCAGGTCAAATCACAATTGAACAAGTTTATACATTAGCAGGATCTAAAGCTGAATCGTGGTCAACTTCATCTGCGCAAAGATATTTTAAAACAGCACTGCGTGGTGATGATTTAACTAAAGTCAAAGTTTTCCAAGATGCTTTTGGAGACAAACACACGGCGTTTATTTTCTTCGATAAAGATCTGAGATCAAATTTGCAAAGAACAGGCGTCATGCTGATCGGCGATGTCAGTTTTCTGCAAAACTTTTTCGAATTGCAACGCAGCCAGCTGATGACACAGGCATTGCTAACGAATGATCAATTGGTTGTGGCACATAGCCAGTTTAATTACGTTGCGCATACTTCTGATGAAGCAAAAGCTTCTAAAGATAAATTCTATACAGAACGACAAGAAATTAGAGGTACTAATTTATTTTTATTCAGCTATTCGCCGATTAAGTCTACAGCTGTGGTGCATATCCCTTATTCGGTTGTGGGTTTAATTTTGGGGCTCACATTTTTGATTTCAGGCGTTCTTGTTTTTATTGCTAAGCCATTAGATAAAGCCGTTCGCTTGGCAGAAAAAAGTCATCGTGATCAATTATTTCAAAAAACAGTGAATGAACAACTTCAAAAACCAGTGGAGCAAAATCCAGTGGAACAAAAAATAACTTTTGGCGCAGCTGTTGTTAAAAAAGCAGACGAAAAAACTAATCCGAATTTTCCTAAAAAACCACCGCCACAAGCTGTTGATAAAAGCGGGCCCCAAGTTGCATGGCCAGATGAATTATCAATTGTGAATTCAAATGTAGTACAGGCTAGTTTTCAGCAATCATTGTTTAATGTTGATCGTTTGCTAAAAAATGCACAAATAACAGTTTCGAAAAGTTTTAATTCGTCTGAACCTGTTCAAATAGATCAAACATTTTTAGTTTATTTTTTCGATTATTTTTTAAGTGATATCGCGAATAACAGCCAACACTTGAAACATTTAATCATGAATGTAAGAACTTACGATGCCGATCATTTTACAACCTTAGAGATTCAATCAGCTTACAATAAAAAATGGATGACTGATGGTCTAAAAAATTTATTTCAAAAAATGTCGTGTCATATTCAAGAAAGTGAAAATACCAACGGAGATTCTATACTACAATTTATTTTTACACGTCCACTGGGTCAGATTGCTGACATTACGAAAACAAACCATGCTCACATACAAGATGAGGTGACATTGACAACAGCTCACACAGATCTTAAGACAGATTTGGATTTAGATAAATTATTGAGTTTAGACGATGACATCGTTAAAAATGAAATGCAGCCGACTCAATATAAAATTGATCAACGCATAAACATAGTTGAAGAACCTGTGTTGAATAATTCTTTTCAACATGATCGTGAATTAGATCAATTCCGAGCGCAAATTCGCAAACCTCAGCCTAAAGTCAAAGATTCATGAATATACAAGATTTTTCAGATGAATTTAGCTTAGTTGTCTTTAGTCAAAATATTGATTTGGGCACTGGTTTGAAATTGGCTTTGAATGATCAAAAATACGAGTGTCAGCTTTATGCTGATGCCGATTTACTTTTGAATGATTTAGCACTTAACATTCCACATGTGATTATTGTTGATGTGCCATCACTTGTTTTGCCGCTTCACGAATATATTGAAAAATGCTTGGCTGTTTCAGATGAAATTAAATTTATTATTTTAGCTCCGGGTGAAAATTTAAAGTCCTTAAAAAATTATCGAAAATATGGCGTTACACAAGTCGTCGGTTCAACTGCAGCTGTTGGCTTAAGCGCTGTTGAAACACAAGTTGTATTCGCAGTAAACAACACGTGTGAAGTTTTGTATCGGACTTATCAAAATGAACAATTGTATGAAAATTACAAAACGGAAAAGAATAAATTTAATTATTTATCAGAAACCTTAAACAGTGAAAGACAGTCGACAACAGTTAGACCTTACCAACTTCGGATCAGTCAATATAAGTCGGCTGATACAAAAGAAAACCTACTGGACACCTTTTACAATCAAACGCCAACCCAATCTTGGATTTTTTTAAAATATGCATCTTCGATTAAAACTTTTATTGCTGTTTCTTTTTCACAAGTTCCTGAATCATGGATCGAAGGACTTTCATTTAAAGTTCCATCCAAAGAAAAGAATTTTTTGCAACAACTTCTTTTAGGTGAAACACCTGATTCGTTTGTCATTTATTTAAAAAATAAATTTGAAAGTGAAAACATAAAGTTTCTGCCTCTAATTATTAAAGATGAACTTGAAGGTGTACTAATTTCTACTCAAGATATCAGTGCTGAAGTTGCCGAAGATTTTTCATTGATGTCGTTAATTTATTCTTTGCTGGCATACGAATCCCAACCAAAGCATTTAGATATTGAAGACAGTTTAACGGGCTTTTATAATAAAGTTTTTTATAAACGACTTTTAGAACGAGAAATTGAACGGGCCCGTCGGGATTATTTGCCATTATCAATCATTAAAATTGGAATTGATAAATTTTCCGAACTTGAAATCAGCTACGGCCGAAGCTTCGCTGATGAAATATTAAAAAAAGTTTCGCACGTGATAAAATTAACTTCTCGTATTCCTGATTATCTTTGTCGAACAAATGAAAATGAATTCACAGTTGTGCTTATTGACTGTAACCGCAAGGGCGCAGCTATTCGTGCTGAAAGATTGCGCCAAGAACTTAATAAAGAAAGTTATTCTAAAAATGGTATTGCAATAACTGTTAGCCAAGGTATTAGTGAATATCCGTCGTTGTCTCATACAGTCGAAGACTTAGATGAAAGTGCTCAGAAATCATTATCTTTTATTTCATTTAAAGGCGGGGATAAGATTTGTATTTACAAACCTAGTTCAAATCACAAACCTGAATTTACGGTGTCGTGATGGAAATGTTTCGTCGGACCTATGCAGAAGTTAATTTAGAACACTTAAGTCATAATTTTAATTTGATTCAAAAAATAGCTCAATTAGATCGATTTCTTTGCCCGATGGTTAAAGCCAATGCTTACGGCCATGGTGATGTTCGTGTAGCTCAACATTTGGTTAAGATTGGCGCAAAACATTTAGGTGTGTGCTTAATTGAAGAGGGCTTATTGCTGCGAAAATCTGGCATACAAGCAGACATTTTAGTTTTTCGAGGATTCGATAAACAGGGTGCACAGAAAATTTATGATGCCAGACTTATTCCTGTCATTAGTACTTGGGAACATATCAGACATTTAGAACAAGTTGCTGATGAACCTATTAGTGTCCATCTTAAGTTTAATACCGGTATGAATAGACTAGGTTTTGATGTTATCGAAGCTGACAAATTGAAAAATTTTTTTAGAAATTCAAAGAAATTCAGGGTTAAAGGATTGCTCAGTCATCTTTTTAATGGCGATGACGCAATTAATCCCACCGGGGATTCGGCCAAGCAAGGCCTTCAAATGTTAGATATTTATAAAATATTCGATGATCAATCGATTAAAATGCATTTGTTAAATTCTGGCGGCATTGCCAGTTTAGCCAGCGAATCTGTTCGTAAAAACAAACAGCATTTTTTGAATCAATACGACTGGGGATTAAGACCAGGTTTGATGTTGTATGGGTATGCACCCAGCGATCAATTCGATAACTTAGATTTAAAACCAGTCATGACATTTAAGTCAGTCGTCGATAACATCCGCTCAGTTTTTAAAGGTGACATTGTGTCTTATGGGGCCAGCTGGATCGCGACCAGGGATTCACGCATTGCTATTGTTCCAGTCGGTTATGCGGATGGTTTACATCGTATGGTTTCAAATAAGGGTCAGGCTTTGTTCGCCGGTCATGTTGTACCAATTATCGGCAAGGTTTGTATGGATTTTATCATGCTGGATGTAACTGATGTGGTAAAGCCACACGAAGTTTATAAATATGACGAAGAAGAAGTTATTTTGTTCGGATACGATCAAAATAATAATTTTCACAGCGCAAAAAAAACAGCAGAATCATCTCAGACAATTGTTTGGGAAATATTAACTTCAGTCGGTGATAGAGTTCCAAGACATTATAAAGGGGCGACCATTGGCTAATGCAGTGATAGAGCGAATTGCAAAAACTATGGACGATATCACGCTCGGCGTTGTTGATCGTGTTAAATACATGATTATGAGTGTTGGTGAATTCAGTGTTTTTGCTATTTCAAGTTTAAGATTATTATTCACTCAGCCCTATAGATATGGTGAATTAATAAAACATATGGAATTCATCGGTAATCAATCTGTTTGGATTATTACACTGACAAGTATTTTTACAGGTTTGGCCTTATCATTTCAAATTTATTTAGGTTTTAAATTAGTTAACGCTGTTAATTTAGTGGGGCCAACAGTAGCTTTGGGAATCACCAGGGAATTAGGGCCAGTCTTAACTGGTTTGATTGTTGCTGCACGTGCAGGCGGCGCCATGGCTGCGCGTTTAGGCACTATGCGGGTGAATGAACAACTAGATGCTTTAGATGTGATGGGTGTAAATACGAAACAGTATTTGATTGCACCCCGAATCGTTGCTGCAGTTATTTGTATGCCGCTGTTAACTGGGCTATTTGATTTTATGGCGATGGTGGGATCTTGGTTTTTATGTGTTCACATTGTAGGTCTTGATAGTGCCATATTTTTTGAAAAAATCAGACAAACGGTTGATGTTCATCATATCAATGAAGGCTTATTTAAATCTGCGATTTTTGGTTTTATGTTTGCTGTGATATGTACGTACCAAGGTTATCACACAAAGGGCGGAGCCAAAGGTGTTGGCGAAGCAACCAATAAAGGCGTTGTCATGAGTATGGTCAGCATAATTATTGTTGATTATTTTTTAATGAATTTAATTCGTATGTATTACATTTTCGTGGGTATATCGAAATGATTAACTCTAAATCGACAAGTGAGTTTGCTATCGTGCTGCAAGATCTCAAAAAAAGTTTTGACGGTGGAAACGATTTCGTTCTTAAAGGCTTAGATCTTAAAATTCCCAAAGGCAGCTTGACAGCAATTATCGGTTTTTCTGGAACCGGGAAAAGTGTGATGTTGAAACATATTCTGGGTTTATTTCAACCGACATCCGGCAAAGTTGAAGTGTTAGGAACCGATTTGTCCACGCTAGATGAAGTCACATTGACTCAGTTTAGATGTAACTATGGTGTTTTGTTTCAAGGTTCGGCTTTGTTTGATGATATGACTGTTTTAGAAAATGTCACTTTCCCGCTTGAAGAGCATCGCAGACATTTAAAAAAAGAGCAGATGATACAAATTGCAATCGAAAAATTAAAAACTGTGGGGCTTGAAGAAAA
Organism: Bdellovibrio sp.; assembly: GCA_031421235.1. Classification (GTDB taxonomy): domain Bacteria; phylum Bdellovibrionota; class Bdellovibrionia; order Bdellovibrionales; family Bdellovibrionaceae; genus Pseudobdellovibrio. The sequence continues at coordinate 21,075 of JANOOI010000161.1, read as the reverse complement.
ACATTTTCAAAAATTACCAAGTCAAATTTCAGGTGGTATGCAGAAAAGAACAGGCTTAGCCAGAGCGCTAGCCTTAGATCCAGAGATTCTGATTTATGACGAACCAACAACGGGATTAGACCCAATTTTGACAGAAATGGTCGACGACTTAATCGTTGGTACTCACAAAGCTCACAAAGGAACAACTTCTGTGATGGTTTCACACGATCTTAGTGCAGCTTTTCGAATCGCAGACTTTATTGTGATGCTAGATGCTGGTAAAGTTTTACTAGCAGGTACAGCAGAGGATTTCTTCAATTCTGATATTGAACTTGTTAAGAAATTCGTAACTAAAGGGATGAAGCATCAATGAGTTTTTTCAGCACAGCCGAATTTAAAGTGGGTACGCTTGTTGTTTCAATTGCGGCTATCATTGCATTGATGTCTTTGCAAGTCAGTGATGATCCAGGTTTTTTAGGTCGTTCAAAAAAGGCGTGGTTCAATTTACCTAATGCAAATGGCTTAACAAAAGGCTCTGCAATAAGATCTGCGGGGATTCCAATCGGAGCCATTCAAGACATTAAGTTAATTGATGGCCAAGCCCGCATTGATATTTCAGTTAAATCAGACGTTAAAATAACCAGGTCAGCAGTTGTTGAAATGCGAGCCAATGGCATTTTAGGTGATAAATATATTGAAATTCAATTGGGTTCAATCAGTGATGCTGATCTAGAGGACGGCGGACAAATTTTGAATATCAAAAATGGTGGTTCGATCGATGATGTGATGTCTCAGGTTTCAGATATTACAACATCACTTAAAGATGTGGCTAAAAATTTAAATGAAGCAATTACAAATGATGGCACAAATAAACATATTTTAGGTCGAATAGTTAATAATATCGAAAAATTAACAAACGACATTGCAGATATGACTGATGAAAATAAAGAACAAATTGGTGATATCGTTGATCAAGTTCATAGTATCACGACAACTTTGGATGAAGCTCTTAATGAAGAAGGCGAAGATGGGTTTAAACAAACTTGGAAAAGGTCATTATCACGCATTGATAGTTCTTTAAAAAATATCGAAGAAATTACTAATAAAATTAATTCCGGTGAAGGAACTATCGGTAAATTAGTCTCTGATGAAAAAACGGCGGAAGATGTTTCAGCAGCTATAGAAGGCATCAGTGGACTGGTTGATACTGCAGGAAAAATTACAACAGGTGTTGATTTTAATGGTTATTACTTAGATGAAGTGGGTGATACAAAATCATCAGTAGGTATTCTTATTCAACCTGGGCTCGACAGATACTACTACATCGGAGTCGTAACTGATCCCGCAGGAGTTGTTCAAAGAACCAATACTGTGACAAGTGTTAACGGCGGTCCAGAGACATCAGTTGATGAAACAAAAACCTACAAAACAGAAACCAAATTTACAGCCTTGTTTGCAAAAAATATTTATGATTTTACGTTCAAAGGTGGACTTATTGAAAGCACTGGTGGGATCGGTATTGATTATTCGCCGTTTAATCGTCGGTTTATGGCGTCAGTAGAAGCATTTGATTTTGAAGAATTACAGTTACGCTCAAGTTTAACGTACAAGACTCGCTTTGGATTATACTTTATGGCGGGTTACAATGACATACTAGACAATAGAGGAGCTCAGTCCGTGTACGGCGGAGCAGGTTTATTTTTAACAAATGATGATCTGAAGCTCTTATTAACTAGCTCACCATTCTAGACATGAGGGTTTATGCAAAATTCTATGGATCGAAAATGGATTATTAAAAGTGACAATAAAATATTAGGTCCTTATTCATTTGATCAGATCGAAGACTTACTGAAAAAAAAGCAAATTTCAATTATTGATGAAGTTAGAGATATGAATAACCGTTGGTTATACATCCGCGAGAGCCCTGAGCTGCAATCGATTGTAGAAGAAATTCGTCTAAGATTAAGTAAGAACGATGATCACACGCGGACTGTACAAACACGACATTCATTTACAGGAACAGCTTCAAAAACCCAAGAGATTAGTGAATTCACAACAACGAATACTCCACCAAAAACATTTACGAATGTTAGCGTAGCAGAAGTCCAGGACATCAATTTTTCTGAAGAAATCACATTTAAACAAAAAGAGCCTGTTGCAAAATCTATATTAACACAGCAGTACGCACACAGATCAGACTCGATGACTCAAGTTGAATTAAAACAATCATCAAATCATATAAAAATAGGTCTTGTGGCCATTTTTATTATTTTGGCTGGCGGTGGATATTTAACCTATCACTTTAAGAAAAAAGATAAACAGCAACAAGAAATGGCTATGTTAGGCCAGCTTAGAAAATACTACTTGTTTGGTTTAGAAAATAAATTTATCGATTTATTTGACCGAATAAATGCTGACCAACAGATTCAGATCTTACCACAAGTCATTCCAATGTGGCCAAAGCTAGATCAAGCCGGATTGATTCAAATTAAAGAACAAGTTTTACGAATTAGGGCAAAAACAAATTTATCGCTCGAGCAAAAAGCTCAACTTGAACTTGTTGATTTTAACAATGCAATACTGTTAAAAGATCTTAAGAAATCCCGCGAGGCCATTATTAAGGCCAGAGATGTGGATCCAGCCAATGAAGTGGCTAAAGAAAATGATGCTATACTATTTAATCTTGAAGAACTTTATAAAAATTCATCTGATTTATTTTTACAGTTGTATAAAGTAAACCCTAAAGGTCGATTTCTGTTTGGCTACGCTATTAACGAACTGAAACTGAACCGTAATAATGATCAGTATATAATTGATGAAATTAAAAAATACACGCAAAAAAACTATGATTTCAAAAAAGAATTACTCCTTATTGGCTTAGTCATTAGTAAAAAACTAAAACTTGAAGATTCTTATAAAAACTTGTATAGCGATTTTATTAATTTTCCAATTAAGTTCAAAGATCAGTTTTTTGTTTCGTATTCTGTTGCCAATTCATTTTATGATGGTCAGCAAATGATTTCTATTTTTAATCTTTTGCCAAACGATCTAACGTTTAGTGAGAAAAGTGAAATCGAAATACATGTCCGTTTGGAAAATAGCGAACCTGTATCAGCCGAAAAAGTTTACAAGAATACGCAATCAAGTTTTGCTCAGAATTCTAAAAAAATAAATACCCAAATACTTATTGATTCAAGTTTAAAGAACTATGAAAAAGTTTTACTTTCTGAAAAGCTTATCGTTTCAGATCAGCTTAATTTAGCAGCGCAAACCAGCCTATTAGACGTTAAAATAAAATCAGCAAAATCGGAATCTGAATTCAGCCCACAAGTTAGTTATTTTAAAAAACAGGGGTCATTTTGGACCACATGGGTGACGCTTTTAACTGAAAAAAATAAAAATAAAGAAATGCTTTATATGCAATCCAATGATTCTTCAGTCTCTGATTTGAAAGTTTTTTTAGAAGCCAAAGGTGCTGATTATGAATAAGTGGATTATCTTAGGCTTATTGATTTCAGTCGGGTGTAGTCAAAAACTACAAACTGTCCCAGAAAAAATTTATATCAATGAAACCGCACGGGACTTCAAAGTGCCACAAGATTTATTTTATGCTGTTCAAAAAAAGTATCCTGATTCTCAGTACATTTTTTCACCTCTTGTAGTTAGACTTCATGCTGATACAAGTTCGGTCATGAAAGCGGAAACGTTTGATATTCATTTTCCAAGCGGTGGCGGGACTTTAGATTATTCAAACTTCATTTTTGGTCAAGGAAGTTTTTATCTCAGTTTTCCAAAAGAACAATTCGATGAAAAAACAACTGTAGAGCATTTATTTTATATTAGTAACGCACCAAAAATAGCGCTGCAAAATAGTCATTTAGGTCTAGGCTGTGGGCAGTGGACTGATTTATACAATCAATTTTTGGATCTTCAAAAAATGAAATTCTTAAAACTGAACACGACAGATCTTCGTCATTTGTATGTGACAGCAGGGCAATATATTCTTGTAATGAAAAAAGAAAAAAATATTTTCATTTCGCATCTTGATATTACCGATAGCAAGCAAGAAGACAAACTTTGTCACAAAATTTTTTCAATAAAATAGGATGATATGAATACAACTCCACTTAAATTATTGAATGATAAAGATCCAGTAACCCAAAGAATTTTTTTAGTTAAAGATAAAACTAAAGGCGTTGGAAAAACAGGTCGTACTTTTTTAACACTTCTTATTGGAGATCAGTCAGGGCAGATTGAAGCCAGAATTTGGGATAACGTCACTGAACTTGAAGATCAATTTGAAATTGGCGATTTAGTCACTGTAAAAGGACTCATACAAGTCTACAATCAGCGTAAACAATTGGTTATCCACAAACTAGAAAAAGTAACTGATCAGTCCATCAATAAAGACGACTACAAAATGAAAGAAAAAGAAGTAGATGCTCTTGCTTTATGGTCAGAACTTATTTCACAGGTTCAATCCATTGAAATTTTACCCTTAAAACAACTTATGTTAGAAAGCCTTCAAGACGAAGAGATCAAAAGTCGTTTATTAAAAGCTCCTGCAGCTAAATCTATTCACCATGCTTACAAATCAGGTTTGTTAGTTCACATTGTTTCCATCTGTCGATTGATGAATTCAATCAGTCAGCATTATACTTTTTTAAACAAAGATTTATTAATATTTGGCGCGATATTTCATGATTTAGGTAAAATATGGGAATTAGACATTAACCAACAGCAGCAAATTTATTACACACAATCTGGGCAGCTGTTAGGTCACATGTTATTAGCTTGTGAATTAGTTGAAAAAAAATCGCAGCAAGTTTTAGGATTTCCTGAGGATTTAAAGATTATTTTAAAACATATTATTCTTTCACATCACGGAAAAATCGAATATGGTTCTCCGAAGTTGCCAATGGTCCCTGAAGCACTTGTTATTGCAATGATTGATGATCTTGATTCAAAAATTGATACGATGATGAATTTTGTTAACTTAGAGCGTGAAGCCGGGGAGTCCTGGTCAAGATACCACGAAGGTTTTGATCGCTATTTCTTTCTTGAGGATTTAAAAACAAAATGGAAAAGCTAATTCAACTGTTAAAGGCCTACAAAAATTACGATCCTGCGGCTAAATCTTTGCTTGAAATTTTTTTTCTTTATCCAGGTCCTCGTGCTTTATTTTTTCACCGCATAGCCCACTTTTTATATTGCTCAGAATTTTATTTTCTAGGCCGATTCGTTGCGGATATTTCTAGAACTGTCACTGGCATCGAAATTCATCCGGGCGCTAAAATCGGCGAACGTCTTGTGATCGATCACGGCGTGGGTTGTGTGATCGGTGAAACAGCGATCATTGGTAATGATTGTATTATTTTTCACGGGGTGACTTTAGGCGGAGTGAAGTTTGATAAAATCAAACGTCATCCTACGGTGGGGAATCATGTACTGATTGGCACTGGCGCAAAAGTTTTGGGGCCCATACATATTGGTGATTATGCGAAAATAGGCGCTAACGCCGTCGTTATGCACGATATAGAGCCCTATCAAGTCATCGTCGCACCAAAATCGATCGTGTTAACTAAATAGTTAAGGAGAATATATGAAAACATATTTGAAACTTTTATTTATCCCTACAGTCATTTTCTCTTGTGCAAGTCAGAAATTAAATAAAGGTGAATTTTTACGACAACCTCAATCTGAGCTATCTCAGTCACCAGTTTTTTTTGAAAAAATAAAAATTAAAAATTTAACTGATTATCAGCGCGCTGGGTTTCTTTTGGAAACTAAGAATTCCGAATTTAAAGGGTGCGTGATCTACCTTCAAGGCCTCGGTGACTCTATTCAGAATCACTATCCACTTTTTAATAAGTTATCTAATGCTGGTTATCGCGTTTTAGCATTCGATTATCTGGGTCAGGGTGAATCAGAAGGAAGTATGGCCAAAACTCGTATCAATTCTAAGGGTGATCCATTTCCGAAAAATGATGATTATGAAATCGGAGTTCAAGCCAAATTTATTTGGGAAAGATATTCGGCTAACAATGATCCAATATACGGTAGAAACTGTGCTCAAAGTAAAAAACGTGTAATTGGTTGGTCAACAGGGGGACTTGCGGCCTACAAATTGGCAAATGAGGGTTGGGCTAATGAAGTAGTACTCGTTGCACCGGGCATTGCTCCTAACATATGTGTCGGTGAAGCCGGAAAATCTTCGTTGATTCAATGTACTGCTAAAAATTTGTCGTTAGATCATATAATTACTCTTAGAACACTGACATCAAACTCATATGTAAATACACTAAACCCCCATTTTGAATCAATAAAACCAAGTCGCTTTTTAGAAATCAAAGAATTTGCTATCAACCTTGTAAGCACTGCCTATTTGCAAGCTAGGTTTTGGAAAATTAGTCCTGAAGTTAAAGGAATTGTTTTTCTATCGGGCAAAGAAGATACCTATGTAAATCGAGACAAAACAAACAAAGTTCTTAAAAAGAATGCCTCACACTTTAAAATTATTAAATATGATGGAGCATTGCATGAGATTGATAATGAGATTCCTCAAATTGCGAATGATATGCATGAGAAAACGATTCAGTTTTTTGATTTGAATTAACTAAATAGAGGTTACAATGAGTCAACTCCCGATGAAAAGTTCTATCACGTCAGAAAATGTAGCCCGTTATGTTGTTGAAAAAATTGTTATCGAATCTGATATTGAAAAAAAATTAAGATTAGAAACTTCAAAATTACCATCTGCAGGAATGATCAGCGGCAGCGATGTAGGTGCATTGCTAAATATTTTAGTTCAATCTGTTAACAGTAAAAAAATTTTAGAAATCGGAACGTTTACCGGCTATACAGCTCTCAAAATGGCTCTGGCTTTGCCGGATGATGGAAAACTAATTTGCTGTGATATTAGCGAAGATTGGACTAATATTGGAAAAAAATATTGGGCTGATGCAAAGGTAGCGCATAAAATTGATTTAAAAATTGCTCCAGCTATAGAAACACTTAATCAGCTTATTTCAAATGGTGAAGTGGGTAGTTTTGATTTTGCGTTTATCGATGCAGATAAAACAGGTTATGATGCTTATTATGAAGCTTGTCTTAAGCTCTTACGTTCCGGTGGACTGATAGTACTGGATAATATGCTTTGGGATGGCGCTGTAGCCGATCTGCTTATTCAAGATAAAACAACGTTGGCGCTCAGAAATTTAAACGAAAAAATCAGTCGTGATATTCGTGTAAACTCATGCCTAATGACTGTTGGCGATGGACTTATGTTAGTTCACAAAAAGTAATAGCGGATACACCGGTGGCAATTATTCTTTTTGAGTCGGATCTTCAGGCCACGGGTGTTTGGGATAGCGAGCTTTTAATTCTTTTCTAACATCTAAATAGCTATTTTTCCAAAACAGCCCCAATTGGTTTGTAATTTGGGCTGGGCGCATATTCGGTGCTAATAATTCAAGTGTGAATGGCAGATTGATCGGGCTAGCTAACTGCGGAGTTTCATTCCAACCAAAAGCGTCTTGAATTTTTAATGAAATCAACGGCGCTTTTTCGTCTGTGTAATTCACTTTGATGGTTTTACTGTTAGGAGCTTTAATTGAATCAGGTAAGGCTTGCAGAAAACTATTTAAATCATCATCGAAACTTTGATGAACCAGATAATATAAATCACAATTTAAAAATTCATCAAATTGGCTATAGTATTCTAAGATTGTTTCACTGATTAAAGTTTTCCAATTAAGTAGCTGACTAGCTTGCTGGTCAGTTAGTTTGAGTTGAGAAGATTTTTTGATTAAAAAATGAATTTTTTCAGAAAGGCTTTCATATTGATAATGAAGTTCAAAAAAAACATTTGGATTTTTTATGAATTCTGATTTCCAGATTTGATTAAGGTCTGTGGGCTTTATGGGAACTTTTCCGAAGTCTGCTATGACTAATGAACCAAAAACTTTTTGTTCTAATTTGTAGAAAGTCTTTTTTAAAGAATCAAATTCGATGCTGACTTTAGTTTCTGAGAAATCTTGAAAAAGCTTTTGGGCTAAGGCTTTATCAAAGCCAAGCGATGCTGTGATTGTCGTTGAATCTAAATGATTTTCCTTGCCTGATAAAGCAATTAAATAATCTGATTGTGTAGATGATGACTGATTCGAAATAACAATGCCGCGACCGTTTAGCGATACACCAGTTGTTTTCGATTTTTTAAAAATAACTTTTTCTGGAAAATTTTTGATATATGAACGAATCACATCATTTAAAAATTGTTCCGTGTTTTCAGTTTTATTATTCGATTGTGGCCGCAATTGTTGATATAACTTTTTTTCTAGAAAAGAAAAACGACTTTCATCTGTTAGAACATTAAAATCTGATTCATTTGATTTATAAGCCTCTTCGATTTGTTTTTCAAATTGGCCTTGATCAAGACGCGCCACCAAAACAGAAGCAAAATGGGGATACTGATATTTTAATGATTCATGCAAAACACCGAATTCAGCGGAAATTGGTGAACGACTGATTTTTTCACCCAAATCAGTTAAATTTTCACTTGCGTCAAGTAGTCCCCATTTTTTTAGTTTTTGGGTAGCTGTATTGATTTGTATTGAAGAGGGTTTGGTTAACCACGAAAATGAATGAATATTATCGATTCCAAGTTGTTTTAATTTAAGAATTTCATAAATCAAGTTTGTACTTAGGATGTCAGGTTCAGATTGTTTTCTCATCGAACGTTCATCTACGTTATGCCAGAAGCGATAACAAATGCCCTCTTTTTCACGAGCAGCACGACCTGCGCGCTGTGTGGCTGAAAACTGAGATATTCGACTGAGTTTTAAACCAGAAAAACCTATTTTTGTTTCAAAATCTTTTACTTTTTCTAAACCTGAATCAATCACGCAGTCCACACCCTGAACAGTCACTGACGATTCCGCTACGTTTGTGCTCAGGATAATACGCCTGTGATTTTTTGCAGTAATAATTCTTTTTTGTTCGTCTAACGAAACAGACCCGTGCAGAATTTCTATGGGCGTTCCAGTTTGAAATAAGTTTTCAATTGTTTTTTTAAACTTAAGAATCTCGCCCAATCCTGGTAAAAATATAAGAATATCTTTTTTAGTTTTTTTAAAAGCAGTTTGTAAAATCTGAAGTAGGTCTTTATGAAAATCATCATCACATTTTAGTTTTTGAGTTTTTTCATGATGAATAATTTCTAATGGAAAAGGCTTGTGATTGATATCATAATTATGGCAATCACCCAGATATTTTTTTAATTCTTCTACATGCAAAGTCGCAGACATAATCACTAAATTAAAATTTGTATCTAAAATATATTTTTCATAGGCTAAACCTAAAATAAGATCAATCTGTGACGATCGTTCATGAAATTCATCCAGCACTAATGTTTGAATATCTAGCCAAAATTCAGGATCATTTAGTTTTTGTAGAAATAAACCTTCAGTCATAAAAAGAAGCTTCGTTTGATCCGTCATGCGGCTATCGAACCTGACTTGATAACCAACTTCGCTGCCTAAGGCCCAATTATTTTCACTGGCAATCCGGTCAGCTGCGGCCACAGCTGAAATTCTTTTAGGCACAATAACAATTATTTTTTTTGAAATTTTATTTTTAATATTTTGTTCTAATAATGCAGCCGGGAATCGGGTGGTCTTTCCAGACCCAGGTGATGCAGTTAAAATCAGTGGTTTTTGAGACTGTAAAAGCTGTAGTACTTGATCTAAATGAGAATCAATTGGCAGAACTATTTTCATTTAGATTTGTTGGTTCCTGTATCTGGGTATATCATTAGCATAAATTCAGCTTTATCACGATCTAAGTTTTGAATGATGTGTGACGGGTTACCTTCAAGTATTAATTCATCTTCTTGCGATAAATTTAAAGCTAACAAAGCCTGCCTGCTTGGGAAGTGACGATGAAGTTCGTCGATTGTCTTTCGCAAGCGGTAGGGTGTATCCATAATAATGAGAGCTCTTTTTTCAGATTTAATTTTCAACCACTCTTTTTCTCTGGCTTCATTTTCTGCTGGCAAAAAACCCCGAAAAATAAATTCATTTAATCTCTGGGATGATAGCGATAGAAGCCCCATCAGCGACGAAGCCCCTAGAACAGTTTTAACAGGAATTTTTTGTTGCCTACAAAAATAAATCAAATTGTTTCCAGGATCGCAAAACCCAGGTGTGCCACAATCAGAAACTAAAGCGACAGTTTGGCTTTTGCAAAGGCCAACAAGCATTTTAAGATCTTCTAAAGTGCTATGTTCATTTAAAACTTCATATTTTTTAGCTTTGATATCTAGATGCTTTAAAAGTTTTGATGTTTCTTTTGTGGATTCACATAAAATAATATCAGCTGATTTTAAAATCTCTAAAGCCCGTAAAGTGATTTCAGTTAGTTCGCCAATCGGAGTAGCAACAAGGTAAAGCATTTTCAAACATCCTTTCTAAAATCGCACAACTTAACAACAGGAACAACAACCTGCTCTTTTCTCGAATGGGTTGTATCTAAAAAAATAATTTGGATATTATCAACAGTCTGCCCAATAAAATTAATATTTACAGGTTCGTTTTCAAAAAGATAAATAGCACAATTAGGATTTTTATTTTGAAGCTCTAAAATCCAGTCTCTTTTAAATAAATGGTCTTCCATTGATCTATGCGGTTTCAGTTGAACTGAATTTTCAGGTGTTGGGAATCCCCATTTTTTAAGAACTTCGTAAGTGCCTTTTTCCATGCGGTGAACATCACGACCAGTCAGATAATAAATAATATTTTTAGACTCAGTTGATATTTTTTGAACAAAATTGATAGCCCCTGCGTAAGGGATGTCATAGTGAATGTAATCATTTGAAAAAAAGCGTTCAACCCAAAAATCTCTGAGGCTTTGATGCATCTGAGAATGCTGTTCAATACTGTAGCCGTGTCTGATTAAGGGTTCTTTGAGGCCCCAATCAGAAGCTTCGATTTCAACGGATTTCAAATCCTGATGATGTAAGTCAGCAAACTCATGAAGTATTTTTTGGGTCCGTGGGCTAACATTAAATAAAGTTGAATCAAGATCAAAAACGCACAAATTGTGCGAATTTTGGGCAAGATCAATGAGGATTTTTTCAAGACCTGACATAGTCTTTCGATAGTACAATTGAAAGACTTGGAATCATAGTGGTTATTTCAATAAATCTTCAAAAACTTGCGGCTCCGTGTAATACCCATCATGACCTGAATCTAAAAAGTGAGTGTAATTGATTAATGATCCAAGCTGGATAACTTCGTGTTTAAAGTACTCTTTAGGTGTGTAAGGATCTTTTTCTCCTGAATAAAGATAAAAAGGTTTTTGATGTTTAATTAAACTTTTTTTGAACTGGAGCAAAGTCATTAAATTTTGTTTTAGAAAACTTAAATTAAAAATTTCTATTTTTTGAGGGCCATTTTGTAGCGTAGACAAACATTCATGAATATAAAATGCAGTTGTATTCAGCTTTTCGGCATTCATTTTCGTGATCACTTGTGTGCAAGATTTAAAATCAGGTTCTTTTACGCCACGATCAACATAGTTAATCACAGAATGTATCGAATTCGGCAAAGACGTATCAGTCGTAATAAAAATATTTCGTTTAGCAAAGTCTTTTAAACCTAATTCAGAAATTTTATCCTTCGGCACAAGAAGAACGAGCCATCTGTGAACATCCGGCCATTTTCGAATAAATCCCATTTCAGATGTAAACATTTGAAGAATTTCGTGACCGCAGATTGATGATTCATTTTGTGAAATACAGTAATCTTTATTCAATGTATTAAATAAAACTTTTAAACGATTTTGATCACTAGGGTAAGACTGCATATAATAGTTAAGTACGCGCAGTTGTGATCTGATACGCATTTCAAAGCGTTCTTCAGCTGTGGCTGTGATCGCATTACCGTGAGCATGAAATGATATCACTGATTCAGGGTGGATTATTGAATAGCGGTGTGCGATGTGGGCGCCATAACTTTGACCAAAAACTTTCCAAGGTTTATTTCCAAGAATCACTTTACGAACTTCTTCGGCATCTTTAACAATTTCATTTGATCCATAAAGACTTTGTCTTTTAAGAATAGATTTTTCTAGACGACTGGGAGCTTTGCTAGAGCAACCTGTTCCGCGTTGATCAATGTAAATAAAATTGATGTTGTCCCATTCGCTATAAAAGCCAAGGGACTGTGACAGTAATGTGGAAGATCCCCAGCTATTATTAAAAGGACCGCCATTAAAAAACACAACCGGAATGTCTGTAGTTTTTAAATGACGGTGATAGTAAAAAATTTCAATTTTTTCGCCTTCAGGTTGAGTGTAATCCTCAGGGACTAGTATCGTGTTTTGAACCCAATTTTCAGGAATTTTAGTTTTAAATATTTCGCATTTAGTTGATGCTGATTTTGACTCTGCTGGATTGTAATCTGGCGAGACAAATCCGTCGGCCATGGCCTCTTCGTAAATAAGTTCTTTTTCTTTTGCCGTGTATTGTTCGGCTTTTGAAATTTCGATGGCCTTGGGTAGCTGAGGCAGGGGATTTGTACAGCTTGTGAATAGATACAACGAGCTAAAAAGAAGTCCAAAGATAAAACAGTTTTTAAATAATTTCTGCATAGTCTACATAGTAGTGAATGGTCAAAAAAAATTCTACTTTCATCAGTGCTTCAGAGGGCTAATTGAAAAATCAACTAAACTGTCAAATCATTAGACACTTTAAAACGAATTAAAGAGCCAGTCTCGACTACCGATAAAGATTAAGCTTATGAGGTAAAAACTATGTCAACTTACTATATCGCCAGCCACGGTCAGCAGCAAGGTCCTTTTACAATTGAAGAGATTGAGCTTAAACTCGTCCAACAAAAAGTGAATTGGCATGACTATATTTACGACGACAAGTCACAAGATTGGGTGTTACTGATGGAATACGCTCAATTCACACATCTGTTTAACAAAAGCTTCGAAACACCAATCAAATCTAATCTTAAATCAACAGAGACAGACCCTTTGAAAAAAAGAATATGGTATGTGCTCAAACAAAATAATAATTTTGGCCCATTTTCTAAAGTTGAATTGATTCAAATGTTACAAGGCAAAACATTAAATGAATATGATTTTATTTGGCATGAGGGCATGAGTTCGTGGAAGCGGTTAGCCGATGTGAACGAATTTACTGTTCAAGAAATTAAATCAATATTTGAAAAAACAAAAAATGCACTTGTCAGCGATAAAAGTAATGTGTTTTATCGACGAAAATTTCCGCGTGCGAAGTACGACGGTCAAGCCATCGTTCATGATAAGAAAAAAGTTTATAAAACCATAGGTTTAGAAATAAGCGAAGGCGGAGCAGGTCTTCTGATTGAAGACGGAAAATTTGAAATTGACCAACAAATTTATTTACATTTTAAACCAGCACAAGATGTCCCGTCATTTAATGCAATTTGCAAAATTGTCAGTAAAAAAGGAAACATTTACGGTGTACAATTTGTCAAGATCGCAGCAGCAGCAAAGTCATCGATTGCGTCATTTACGGGGCAAAAAGTTATTAAAAAAGTCGCGTAATGGTTATTCAATTAAGCTTTAGGGGCTTGTAAAAAATGTTATCCAATGAAAAATGTAGTCAAGATTTTATCACTTGTGTTGTTTTTAGGTTGCGAAAATAGTCCGTCAAGTTTTACGTTGCCACAGCAAAATGATGCATTTTCAGGAGCCATTTTTTATAATAACAAAGTCGATATTTTGTTCGTTGTGGATAATTCAAATTCAATGCTTCAGTATCAACAAAGATTGTCTTCACGAGTGAACGACATGATTACAGCTTTAAATAATTTAGGTATGGATTACCGAGTAGCTGTAACGACAACGACGATGTCAACAAATGCGTCTAACTATCCAAATGCTCGAAAACTAATTGGCAGCCCAGTCTATTTAACTGCTGGCAACATTGGCCAACTAGCCAATCGAATTATCGTGGGTGATTCGGGTTCTGATTTAGAACGGGGTTTAGATGCGATGAGGCATGTGATATCAACGAACTATTTAAATTCAATAGGTTCAGATTTTATTCGTAATGAGGCATTGTTATCGGTGATTTTTATTTCTGACGAAGTCGACCAAAGCAGTGAATTTGGAAATCCAGAAACAACTGATTTTATCAATTATTTAAATTCTAGAAAGCCGCAGTTTGATTCTGGTGGCAGAGCTTGGTTAGCAAATTATATTGGTATTCTAACGAATCAAAGTTGTGATGCTTTGGGTGGTCACGTTTCGATTGGTACGCAATTTATTCGTTTAGTTGACGCTTCTAATGGTGTAAAAAGCTCAATTTGTAGCGGGGATTTAGCGGCTGCAGTTTCAAATATTAGATCTCGTATTATTGATCAAATCACTGCTTACCGATTTAAATCACGACCTGATAAGGCTTCAATACAAGTTACTGTCGGCGGGCAGTCTGTTGTTGAAGATGTTGTAAATGGGTGGACACTTGAAACTGAGATCGGTGGATCAGGTCAAACGCTTTATGTTTTAAAATTTCACGGAAACAGTATTCCAGCAGCTAATGAAAAAGTCGTTGTTAACTTTAAAGCTTACGGAGCTAGTTAGTTTCTGCTCCTGCGGCGCAAGTTAATACCAACCTCCGAAGCGGCCTCGCTGTTTATTAAAGTTCGAATAAATAAGTCCTATACTAATGCGGTCCCAGTTAATATTTTTTGTATTTAAACTTTCTGTAAATGTTTCTTTTGTGTAATCGATAGCAACACCTAATCTGCCGGCGACTCTTCTTGTATATTGAATCCCAATCCCGTTTGAAGATTTATATTCGTGCTGCTCGTTGTTTATATCCGGCCGATCAAGCCTGTAAGAATCACTGGCTCGGTAAAATACGCCAAAACTTTGCAGACCATCGTAATAATCTAACCGTGGTCCAATCGCTAAACCTGTGCCTGCTATATTCGTATTACCAACCTCTAGCGGATCAGTGGATTGACTGACTTTCGAATATTCAGCATTCAAAGCTAGGCGAAATTTCGAAACACGAAAACCAAAGAATATTTGTACGGGCATGTGATTCATATCACGATTTTCAGCATCTATTAAAGAATTCCCCATACGGCCTTGCCCGCCCATAACAATAAAACCTGCACTGTAAGGATTGTTTTTTGTAGTTGAGCTGGATGCGGGTCGCGGTTTGAAACTAAAACCTTTGAATAATCGACGATTACCATTTCCAGTTGATTGACAAGATGTCATTATAGAAAGAATAAAAATTAGAAAAAGATAAAAAAACTTAGTTTTCATTTTATCGCCTTTCTTAATACTTTATTGGAAAAGGGGATTTGTCAAAATTACTTATTATTAAACCAATACTGATACGGTCCCATTTAATGTTTCTTGTCACCAAACTATCATTAAACGTTTCTTGGGCGTAATCAATAATGACTCCGTATCTTGGAGTAATCCGCCGACTGACCTGGAAATTGAAACCAGAATTTGCTTTATACATTTGGCTAACACCATTGATATCTTTTTTATCCAAAGCATAAGCGTTATTAGCTTTGTAAATAAAACCAATGCTGTATCGGCCGTCGTAAAAATCAATTTTTGGTCCGTAGCCAAAACCTAATCCGCCGATATTTGTGTTTGAAAATTCCAAAGCATCATCGACTTGTGCTGCTTTCATGATTTCTGCAGCGATTGAAAAACGAAAATATGAAACACGAAATCCAGTAAACCCCTGAATTGTTGTGTACTGCATATCGCGTGAGGGCGCATCAAAAGATCCATTACCCATTTTGCCTTCGCCGCCAAGAATCGAAATACCATAATTATATCTGTGTACTTTTTTATGAAAAAACGCAGGGGGGGGGCGTAAACTAAAAAAATTATCAAATTCACCAGGGGCTTCTTGGGCGTGAGCCGTCGCGCCGATAATGAATGTCATTAAAGCGAATACAAATAGCTCGTAGTAAGTAAATCTCCATTTAGAGGCCATTTTTTGGGCCATATCTTATGGTATCACTGGTTAACAATTAGAAAATCATTCATATGTGAATCATCAAAAAACAGGCCTTTCACGGTAGTCGTGTCTCAACATTGGTCTAAGATCACTTTTTTCATAACAATTTGACTGTGACTTTTCTGAGATTTTTTGTGCTATTTACCACACAATTTAGGGCTAGCCTAAAGGCTAAGCATTAACTGAATGAACTGTATTTCTGAATTTGGAAGCCTCGAGTTATGTCGTTGTCATCACTGGTGATTTTTGCAATGATGTGCTTTCATAGAAATGATTACGTATTGAGAATGGAGATTACTCTATGTCATCTGTATCTGATAAATCTTTAGATGAAATGTCGCGCTCATTTGCATTCACAACAAAACTTGATGCGATCGCAGCATGGGGACAAAGAAATGCTTTGTGGCCTTTACCGTACGGGACTGCTTGCTGTGGAATCGAATTGATGTCTGTGATGGGTCCAAAATATGACTTAGCCAGATTTGGTGCTGAAGTTGTCAGGTTTTCTCCTCGTCAAGCTGATATGCTTTTAGTCGCTGGAACAATCACAGAAAAAATGGCGCCAATTTTAGTTCGTATTTATCAACAAATGTTGGAACCAAAATATGTGATTTCGATGGGAGCTTGTGCAAGCTCTGGCGGATTTTACCGCGCTTATCACGTATTACAAGGTTGTGATAAAGTTATTCCTGTGGATGTTTACGTACCGGGTTGTCCACCAACACCTGAAGCTGTTTTAGATGGAGTGATGGCTTTACAAAAAATGATTAAAGACAGAACTCCACGTCCATGGAGAGACAACTGGCAATCACCTTATGAAATCAATGGACAAACTGTTCCGCAATCTTTGACTGAACCAGCTAAAGGAACAGTCACTACAACGATGCCTTCAACTCGTATTGGAGCACGGTTATGAGTTTGGCTATAAACAAGTACACAATTTTACAATCTGAAATTAAAAATAAATTAGGTGATATTTATAAAATGACGATATCGCCAGTGGGTGACCACGTCATTGAAGCACCGAAAGAATCAGTTTCAGCTTTGCTGCGATTTTTGAAAGAATATGCAGGTTTTGATTTTTTAATGGACGTTTGCGGAGTTGATTATCCAACCCGCGAAAAACGTTTTGATGTTGTTTATCATTTATTTGGCTCATCCGACTCGCGCCGTTTACGGGTGAAAGCACAAGTCGGTCTTAATGAATCAGTGCCTACAGCAACGACGATTTGGAAAGGGGCAGACTGGTTCGAACGCGAAGCTTTCGATATGTTCGGAATTCATTTTGCTGGCCACCCTAATTTAAGAAAAATATTAACTCATCATCAGTTTGTTGGTCATCCGCTTCGTAAAGATTACGAAGCCGATCAGCAACAACATTGCGATTCAGTGATTCCTATTCATTTTAACAATACGCCTGAACAAAGCGGTGATGTTTTAGATTCAAGATATGTTCCAATTAATATTGGACCCTCGCATCCTGCGATGCATGGAACTTTACGGGTGATGGCTGAACTTGATGGAGAAACTGTCGTTCGCGCCAATTGCGAAATCGGTTATTTACATCGCTGTTTTGAAAAAATGGCAGAAACTCATCCATACAACCAAGTGATCCCATACACAGATCGTTTAAATTATTGTTCAGCACCAATGAATAATGTGGGTTACTGTAAAACAGTCGAAAAATTATTAGGCGTTGAAATTCCAGCACGTGCGCAAACAATGCGTGTGATTTTATGTGAACTATCACGTGTGATCGATCACGTTGTTTCAGTTGGAACTGGCGGAGTAGATCTTGGAGCTTTAACTGCGTTCTTCCATTTATTTACGTACCGTGAAAAAGTTTACAACTTATTTGAAAAGTTATGCGGAGCCCGTTTAACTGTATCAATGACACGCATCGGGGGCATGGCGCAAGATGCACCAGATGGCTGGTTTAATGATGTTCTGAAATTCTGCGATGAAATGAGCGACGGCATTGATGAAATTTCTAAATTAATGCTTGGAAATAAAATTTTTATTAAAAGAACAAAAGATGTTTGCCCTGTCAGCGCACAAGATGCAGTTGATTGGGGATACACAGGGCCACTGCTACGCGCAACGGGTGTGAATTTAGATTTACGAAAAGCAACACCATACTACGGCTATGAAAATTATGATTTTGATATTCCAGTTGGAACTGCGGGCGATATTTATGATCGCTACCAAGTCCGTATCGAAGAAATGCGTCAATCGATCAAAATTATCAGACAAGCTTGTAAAAATGTTCCGTCGGGTGATTTCACTATTCGTGATAAAAATATTGTTCTACCAGAAAAAAAAGATGTTTACGGAAACATCGAAGGTCTTATGAATCACTTTATGCTTGTGATTAAAGGACTTCGTCCTCCAGTTGGCGATATTTATGACGCCACTGAAGCAGCTAATGGTGAATTAGGGTTTTATTTAGTGAGCGATGGTTCAGCTTCACCTTATCGTTTAAAAGTTCGTCCGCCGTGTTTTGCGATTTATCAATCGTTTCCTACAGTGGTTAAAGGCGCAATGCTTGCGGATGCGATCGCAACTGTTGCTAGTATGAATGTTATCGCTGGTGAGCTAGATCGTTAGTCGGCGGACAGCCGAGGAAATGAAATTGGACTAGGAGAAATATATGTTTCAATTATCAAATGATGGAAAACAAAAAGTTTTAAGTGAAATGAAAAGATATGAATCAAAGCAGTCTGCTGTTTTGCCGGCTTTGTATATCGCACAAAAAGAAAATCAAGGCTTCATCAGCCCTGAAGTCATTAAAGAATTATCTCGCGTGATGGAGTTACCCGAGGCTAACATCAACGAAGTTTGCACATTTTATACAATGTATAATAAAGAACCAATTGGTAATCATCATATTCAAATTTGCAGAACTTTATCGTGCATGTTGAACGGAGCCAAAGAACTATCGGAACATATCTGTTCTGAAATTGGCGTGCATTTAGGTGAAAAATCAAAAGATGGAAAATTCACTGTGACAGAAGTTGAATGTTTAGGATCTTGTGGATCGGCACCCATGATGCAAATTGGTGATAAATATTATGAAAATTTAACTCATGAATCAGCGATGAACATTGTGCGTAGCTTAAAAGGATAATTATATGAGTGAAGTCAAATACCTTACAGAATTTTATCATCTACCAGAATTTAAAAATATCGACGGATATAAAAAAAATGGTGGCTATGTTCAGTTAGAAAAAGCAGTCAAAATGCAGCCGCAAGCAATCATTGATGAAGTGAAAACATCAGGTTTACGTGGTCGTGGCGGAGCCGGTTTTTCCACAGGAATGAAATGGGGATTTTTACCCAAAAATAACGAACCCCGGTATTTACTTTGTAACGCTGATGAAGGTGAACCAGGAACATTCAAAGACAGAATGATGATGGAAAAAGCGCCTCATCAGTTAATTGAAGGTATGATTATTTCAGCCTTCGCAATCAGTTCGAAAAAATCTTATATTTATGTTCGTGGTGAATACGACTATTCAATTAACGCCTTAGAAATTGCTATCCAAGAGGCTTACAAAGCTGGCTACTTAGGAAAAAATATTTTAGGTTCGGGTTTTGATCACGATATGGATATTTACCGCGGGGCTGGGGCCTATATTTGTGGTGAAGAAACAGGAATGATATCTTCGTTAGAAGGTCTAAAAGGCCAACCAAAATTAAAACCACCATTTCCAGCAGTACAGGGGTATTTGAAAAAACCGACAATTGTGAACAATGTTGAAACATTAGCTGCTGTTAAATATATTTTACGTGATGGTGCCGCAGGGTACAGAAAATACGGAACAGAAAAATCTGCTGGAACAAAATTATTTTCACTTTCTGGAAATATTGTTAAACCAGGTAATTACGAAGTCCCATTAGCTTATCCACTTAAAGATATGGTTTATGGTCTTGGTGGCGGGATTAAAAACGGTAAAAAACTAAAAGCTGTTATCCCGGGTGGATCATCTGCACCAGTTTTAAACGCTGAAGAATCAGAACGTGCATTGCTTGATTATGAATCCTTAGCAAATATGGGCACAATGTTAGGTTCAGGAGCCATCATTGTGATCGATGATTCAAAATGTATGGTCGAATGTTTAGCGAACTTGACTCACTTTTATCATCATGAATCGTGTGGTCAGTGTACTCCGTGTCGTGAAGGCACTGGTTGGGTTGATAAAATCACGCATTCAATATTGTCTGGCAAAGGACGCATGCAAGATATCGAATTACTTCTAAAAATTGCTGATAATATGAAAGGCAGAACGATCTGCGCATTATCAGATGCAGCCGCTTTACCAGTTATTAGTTTTGTCACAAAATTCAGAGACGAATTTGAATATTTTGTTAGAGAAGGTAAATCGAAAGTTAAAGGAACAGCTTACAAAGGACATTCACATGCAGCCCACCATTAATTCTTTTGTCAAATGTACAATTAATGGCGTTGACCTTGAAGTTAAGCAAGGCACAACAATCATTCAAGCCATGTATGAAAATCATCAAAAGATTGCCCATTACTGTTGGCATCCTGGTTTAAGTATTGCGGGTGTATGCAGGCTTTGTATGGTTGAAATAGAAGGAAACCCACGGTTACAAATCGCGTGTAACACAACAGTTTCTGAAGGCATGAAAATAAATAATAATTCTGCCATAGTCCAAGAAGCTGTTAAATGGGGATTAGACTTCCATTTAATTAATCATCCACTTGATTGTCCTGTGTGTGATCAAGCCGGTGAATGTGGATTACAAGAACAGTACATGGAATATGGTCAG
Source organism: Bdellovibrio sp. (assembly GCA_031421235.1). Lineage (GTDB taxonomy): Bacteria > Bdellovibrionota > Bdellovibrionia > Bdellovibrionales > Bdellovibrionaceae > Pseudobdellovibrio. The sequence continues at coordinate 254 of JANOOI010000161.1, read as the reverse complement.
TACAATTCTGAAATGGCTGAGAAAAAACAAAAGAAAAATAAAGTTGTCGATCTTGGGCCAACAGTGGTTTTAGATTCTGAACGTTGTATCTTGTGTTCTCGCTGTGTCAGATTTACTGATGAAGTTTCTAAAACACACGAATTAGGAATTTTTAACCGCGGTGATCATGCTGAAATTGGCACGCACGCGGGAAAAGAATTAAATAATAAATATTCATTAAACACAGTTGATATTTGCCCAGTGGGTGCGTTGAC
>JANOOI010000160.1:0-2656 GCA_031421235.1 Bdellovibrio sp. | reverse complement strand
CGAAGTAAATTTGACCTTCGGTGTTTTCTTCAAGCCCAGCAATCATTCTTAAAGTTGTCGTCTTTCCGCAGCCCGATGGCCCCAAAAAACTGACAAATTCAGAATTTTGTATTTTAAAATTTAAATCTCTCACAGCCCACGATTGACCTGAATTTGACTTAATACCTAAATTTTTATTTAAAAAACTTTTACCGACGTTTTTAAAAACAACTTCACTCATAAACCGTATCTCCCCTGAGAAATTTTTTTCAGACTAAAGTTTAATGTTAAAATAACAGTGACAACTAAAACTGATAAAACAGCTGCCCCACCGCCACCAATATCTGAATACTCTTGAAACTGAAATATCAACGGCCCTAAGGTTTCTAAACCCGGTCCGGTCAGTAAAACTGTCATTGTTAATTCAGAAACCACAGGCATAAATATAAGAAATACCGAAGCCACTAACGAAGACTTCAGCAGTGGCCAATATATAGTGATCATAACTTGCCACCAGTTAGCCCCAGAAATTCGAGCCGCTTCTTCTAAAGATGCATTAATTTGTTGATAGCCATCACCAACAGTTTTTACACCTAGACTCATGTATTTAATAATATAGGCAATCAGAATAATCCACAGCGTGTTATAAGGTGAAGGGCCAAAGCCAAAATACCCACGACTAAATGAAAGAATCACTGCTAACGAAACCACAGTACCTGGTATCGTAAAAGGAACACTCGTTAACACGCTGGCTAAATGACGTCCGATCCATTTAGTCCTATAAACAAAATAATTAAAAAAGAATGCAAAAACTGTACTGATCATTGCTGCACAAAAACCTAAGAACAAAGATTGTACAATCGCACGACCTGTTTCATCAGTTTCAAACAACACTCTTTTAAAATTGATAAAACTCAGAGCACTTAAATTCCATGAACCTTGAATGGGGCTTAAAGCAGACAACAATAAAGCCATGATCGGTAAAATAAAAATAATAAAAAGCACTGCCAGTAATAAAAATAGTAATGGCGTGTTCCACTGATGAAGCTTCATGTAAGTTTTTTGTGACGATTTGCCGCCAATTGTGCTTACTTTATTACGACTCATAAGCAGTTGATTAATATACAAAACAATTAACGATAAAAGCGCTAAAACAACTGAAGTTGCAATGGCTAGTTGCAGCCCTTCTGTGGTACCCATTCTTTGAAATGTAAAAATTTGTGTGGTCATTAAATAAATACGTGCTGGCCCACCAATTAAAGCTGGCACACCAAAACTTGCAGCTGTCGCTAAGCTAGATAATACAAAACCTGTAATCAATGCCGGTTTTAATAAGGGTAAAATAATATGCAAAAACACTTGTCTTGGCGAAGCCCCAGATAATTTGGCCGCTTCTTCTAAAGAAGAATCTAAATTATCCATTACTGATAAAGCTGTTAATAGCACGAATGTAAAAAGAAAACTGACTTCAACAAAAATAAGTCCACTGAAGCTATATATATTCAGATTCAGTTTAAACCACTGATTTAATATTCCACTGCTAGGATTGGCCAAGATGATCCAACCAATAGCACCAACAAATGGCGGTATTGCATAAGGCAAACAAAACCAAGACCGTAAGCTGTTTTTAAACTTTAGATCTGTTCGTGTTAATATCCAGGCCAATGGCAAACCCAAAAAAACACAAATTGATCCAACAGATATTGAAACTATAAATGTGTTCTGAATAGCTTTGATCGTGTTGACATGCGCCCAAACTTTTTGAAAGTGATCGGCATCTGGCATTAAAAAAAGATAAACAAAAGGAGCTAAAAAAAGACCAATGACGACTATCAGTAAAAAACCGTAAACAAGTTTTTTCACTAAAAAACGATCTTAGAAAATTTGTTTTTGATTTCTTCACGTGTCTTTAATGTTTCATTTATGAATTCATTGGACCATGGCATATTTTTTGATGTCATGATGCTAAATTTTGGCAAACTATCTGGAATCTTCAAAGGTTCGCTGCCTTTTTTCTGATTCAGTAAAATCGCTGGATACATAAAAGAATCAGCCATCATATTTTGGCTCGGATTTTCAAAAAACCAGTCAGCAATTTTTTGGTGAATTTCTTGATGGGCTGCTTTTTTAACAATGGCCAGCACATTAGAATGTAAAATAACACCATCAGCCGGAATCACGTACTTTATTCTTGAATCAGTTTCTGTTAAGCGCAAAATATTTTCAAGAAGCACGATACCCACAGGTCGTTCTTTACTTTGCAGCCTGCGAATAACTCCGGAATTTCCGCCTTCAGCAATAAAATTATTTTGACGTAAATCATTAAAATAATCCCAACCATATTTTTTTACTAAAAAGGCCACGGTTGTGAAATTTGTACCAGAAGCTAGAGGACTACCTGAAGACACTTTGTCTTTCCACTTTTTTTGACGTAAATCAGAAAATGACTTCGGTGCATCCACTTCTAATACGACATCCGAATTATAGGCTATCACCATGACCGGAAAGCTCAGTGTTGTGTAAAATCCATCTTTGTTTTTGTAGGGCTCAGTGACTTGTTCGGAATTTTTAGGTTTGTAAGCCAACAAAGATCCTTGGCGGGATAAATCTTCATACCAGAAACGATCTGAAGAAATTAAAATATCAGCCTGAATTTGACCTGATAAAGATTCAGCTT
>JANOOI010000159.1:0-1614 GCA_031421235.1 Bdellovibrio sp. | reverse complement strand
GGTTGTAATCTGAAATACAAAATCAGTTTGAAAAGCATCGGCCGAGGTACTGGTTTCTTTAAGCAAAAATTAACCTACATGTTAAATCAGAATCTTCGACCCAGCCTTAAAGCAAAACCAAAGCGACTGCGATTATTTACTGCATCAGATGGTTTCTACACTGGCAGACCCAGAAATCTAGAAAAGTTTGCGTGGTTAGTATGAGTAACCTTGTAACTTTCAAACAACACATGTTAAACGAATCTTCACAAGACGGTTCTTTGACAATTCAACTAATTGAATGGCTTACGACTGACGAAGTTTCATTAATTTATAAACTATCAAAGAAATCTGTTTTGAATATGAGTTCAAATGGATCTTTGCCGACTTATAAATTAGGAAACCGAAACAGATATAAGCGTTCAGAAATAGATGCAATTCTTTTGCAAACCAAACGAGGATAATTTATGTCAATTAAACAAGAATCAGACAAAACATATACTGTTAAACACTCACAAAGACATCCATCAACTGGCATCCCAAAAGGTTTAACTCGGACAAAGATTAAAACTTTATTAGAGGCTAAAAGAATCGAAAAAGAACTAGTGGTATTACTGCATGAAAAATTCAAAGTCGATATTGTTCCGAAATGGTCAAAAGTTTTAACTGAATACTACGAAACATTTGTTAACGTGGATTTGACGAATAAGACGAAGCATAATCGAAAAATCACTTTAAATCTGCATACAGCTTGCTGGAATGATAAATTTATCAATGAAATTAAAACACAAGACGTACTTACGCTCACGGGTGAACGATTTAAGAACTCATCTGAGGCCACAAAGAAATCATTTGTTAAATGTGTCAGATATGTTTTTAACTATGCTTTGGAAAAAGATTATATTGCTCGAAACCCAACACCAAAAATGAATTTCAAAGCCAGTGAAAAAATTAAAGCTGTTTTAAATGAACAACAAATCGAAACATTGTTGCAAAAAGCTGATGAAACTGGTTATGAATGGCATCCTCACTATGCCATGGCAGCATTTACAGGCCTAAGAAACGGTGAATTGTACGCTTTAGAATGGTCAAATGTTGATCTTGAAAAAAGATTAATCTACGTCAAAACATCATGGACAAAATCTGATGGATTCAAAGATACAAAGTCAGGCGATGACCGAGTTGTTGAAATACCAAATCCTCTGCTACCTGTATTACATGACCTAAAAGCAAAGTCTGACGGGACAACATTTGTTCTGCCACGGCTAGGTTCTTGGGATTCGGGTGACCAAGCTAGATACTTACGGCTATTTCTACAGGCCGTAGGGGGTCTTCCTATTATAAGATTTCATGATTTACGTGCTTCTTGGGCAACACTATTGCTTTCAAAGGGTGCTCGGCCTAGCCAAGTGATGAGTATGGGTGGGTGGAAAAACATGCAAACTATGATGATTTACATGCGTAAAGCAGGGATTGATATTAAAGACTCAACTAATGTGCTGGACTATATGAAACCTTATAATCAAAAAAGCAGTGAGATTATTGACATCAATGAACGACGACGATAATTTCAAGCCGAAACAGGGTAATTAGCTAACTGTAAGTAGGTAGGGTAGTGATAGCTGAAATCACTGA
>JANOOI010000158.1:0-2979 GCA_031421235.1 Bdellovibrio sp. | reverse complement strand
CAACTACAAATTGAAACCTAAAAAAGGTGCTCAAGCAGCTCAAATCATCCCTGCGATGACGACTCAAACTTTAGAGTCGAACACTGTATTAACTCAGTAATATATAAAATATTTAAAAGCCCGTATGTTCTACGGGCTTTTTTTATTTAGAGGGGTATTGAATGAGTCAAAAAATTCCTCCTCAAAGTCTTGAGGCCGAATTCTCAGTTCTCGGTGGTTTGATGCTCGATAGCGAAGCTTTCGACCAGATAGCCGATATTATTGAAATCAGTGATTTCTATAATCCTTCACACCAAATTATTTATCGCACAATCGTTGAACTCCACCAAAAAAACCAGCCAATCGATTTAGTCACTGTTACTAATCATTTAGTTTCAAAAAATGAATTAGAACAAATCGGTGGAAACGCTTATTTATTAAATTTATTAGAAAAAGTCATTTCAGCGGCGAATATTGAAACGCATGCTAAAATTATTCATGAAAAATCTTTATTAAGACGACTTATATCAACATCTGCTTCACTTATCGAAAAATCTTATGGAAATGAATTCAGTGACGTTGAAGCTTTGATTGATTTTGCTGAAGGCGAGATCCTAAAAGTCGGTGAAGCCAAATCAACGAACGGTCTTGTCGGATCGATGGAAATCGTTAAAGCCTCTATTGAAAAAATTGAAGAACTTTATAAACGCAAAACTGATGTCACAGGTGTTCCGACTGGTTTTCATGAACTAGATAAAATGACTTCAGGATTACATGGCGGCGAATTAACTATTATTGCGGCTCGGCCGTCGATGGGTAAAACTGCATTCAGCCTAAATCTAGCTAGTCATATGACTTTGCGAGCTAAAAAATCAGTCGCTTATTTTTCTGTCGAGATGGGTAAAGAATCTTTAATGATGCGTCTTTTAGCCGGGGAATCAAAAATTTCGATGGGCGAATTAAGAAACGGTCGTATTCAAGATGCCTCTTGGCCAAAACTGATTCAGGCCGCAGGTGCCATCAGTGATGCTAAATTATTTATTGATGATACTTCAGGAATTTCACCTTTCGAAATCCGTGCACGATGCCGCAGATTAAAAGCTCAGCATCAATTGGACTGTATCATGATCGATTATATGCAGATCATGCAGTTGAAACAACGTGTCGACAGCCGTGAACGCGAAGTTTCTGAAATTTCTAGAAGTTTAAAAGCTCTGGCTAAAGAATTAAATGTTCCAGTGATTGCACTAGCCCAGTTAAATCGTAGCGTTGAAGGCCGTTCTGATCGTAGACCAATGTTATCGGATCTTCGAGAATCGGGTTCTATTGAACAAGATGCTGATGTGATCATGATGTTATATCGTGATGACTATTATGACAAAGATGATCCAGATAAACAGGGAAATGCTGAAGTCATTATTGGTAAACAAAGAAATGGTCCTACGGGAACAGTGAAATTAAAATTCGACGCGAAAACGAATAAATTCAGAGACGCTGATCCTGATTCCATATCACCATTGCCACCGCCGCAAGCTCCGCCGCCAATGCCAGGGCAATTCGGCAAACCTAGAAACTTTGCACCAGGCGCACAGGGTTAAAGCTATTTAAGTAATGTTATAAAATCCTGCGGCAATGGTGCTGTTATTTCAACTAGGGTATCTAGCACAGGATGTTTGAATATAAGTTGATGTGCGTGCAGCATTAATCTTGGGACTTCACTGCTTTTACCGCCGTATATGTTATCACCCAAAATTGAACGCATACTTTCTTGCAAATGCTGCCTAATTTGATGTGTGCGCCCTGTTTTTGGTAAGGCTTCAACATAATGAAACAGCGGGGTTGTTTTAATAATCTTAAAAAGTGTTTCAGCTTTCCAGCCTCCGCTTTTGACTGAAATCATTCGGCGTTTATGATTAACCATGTCTTTGGCAGGCGCCATATGATTATGAATAATCCATTCATTTTCGCTGTTCGATGTACAGACAACCTTTTTTCCTGGTTTTAAATCATTAGGGCGGGTCAAACAAATATAAACTTTAGTGAAAGCATGTTCCTGAAACATTTTTGTTAACGGGGCATTTGCTTTTTTAGATTTGCTCATTAAAAAAACACCAGATGTTTCAAAATCAAGTCTATGATGTAAAAATAAATTATTTTTAAGATCAGGCCTGAAATCTTCAACCAGATCTTTAATTGGCTTTCGGTCTTTATTGAATGAAGGCTGCGACAGAACCATCGATGGTTTATTCACACCAATAATAAAATCGTCTTCAAATAAAATTTCCATTAAAAAAGATATTCTATTCCGAATAAATATGAGTTTATTTTTTCATCTAAAGATCTAGTTTGCGGTGATTTATTACCGCCTCCATCAAATTTAGCCTGAATATTTGTAAAGGTCATAGAACCCTTTAAATTAATATTTGTTGTGTATTGATATGTTGAATAAATACTGAATTCTGAAAAACTAGGTGAAGCTTTTCCTGAATCAACCGGGGTTTCTGAGAAATTTTCAAAAATTAAAAACTTAGCTTGGGCCCCTAAGTGCACATCATTTTTTTCCGTGATCGGAAACAATCCACCGGCTGTTAAGGCAAATCCAGATAATTCAATAGAAGTAAATGCTGTCGGGCTGGAATCGGACACACGTACATTATGTGATAAATAATCAAATGAGGTATAGATTTGCGGACCCCAGAAATCACCTGTGATTAAATAGCGATATCCAAATTGTGCATCCATTCGACTTACTGAATAATTTAATTTCGAGGGCGCAGATCCTGGCAAGTCATTACTGCCTTTAAATGACATTTGGCTTAAATGAACACTGCCGTACGTCGTTGGTGTAATCCAAATTTCTCCGCCTAGTGTAAATGTCAAAGCTAAAGAATTTCCTGATCGAATATTTCTATTCGTTGCAAGAACACCATCATCAGAAAAATCAGTGAACCCAGCTAAGAAAACAAACTTTCCAAATTGCGGAGTCGGTGCCGGAAGCCA
>JANOOI010000157.1:0-8686 GCA_031421235.1 Bdellovibrio sp. | reverse complement strand
ATATATTTTTAGTCATTTCTCCGCAAAATAACCTTATATTCTTTGTTGCGCAACTATCTAAAAAGCCCCAAATTTGAGGATTTTTGACACGTGATTTTCGTTGAAGCTATTATATGCGAGATAGACGTTGGGCGCAGTCTTGCTATATCTGTATGTATGCAATGAATGAATTTATTAGGAAAACAATTTAAAATAACGTTAATTGCTAATAATAAACTTGAGGGAGTTCAAAATGAATTTAGAAATGAACATCGACAGCCATAATCTAAGACGAAGTATAGACAGTTACATCGAAACAAATGATATTAGTAATGAGTTACCAAGTGCTTTTAATTATATGTTCGATAACTTAATTTATGATAATCACAAAAAAGTTCTTATTATTGAGGACGATGTTGATATGGCGGTAGCCATTTCTTTCTTTATTGAAACTAATAGTCCTGAATACAAATGCACAATCGCTACTGATGCTTACGAGGCTCTAGATTCTTTATGTGAAAACAAATTCGATATGGTTTTAGCAGACGAAAACATACCGGGTTTGAAGGGTAGTCAGACCATAAATGAAATGGATAGCTTTATTAACCGTGATCCAACATTGTGCGCATCTGAACTATTTTCAGAGCGTGTGCCAGTCATCATTATGTCCGGTACAGAAAAATCTATTAGTCAAAAAGGGTTTATAGATAAAATTCACTCTTACAAAAATTTTAAAGTCGTAGATGTTTTAACTAAGAGAAATTTGTTACCCTTCTTGTTTGCAAATTTTTTGAAACAAAAAGTTAGTTAATTTGATTTCTGTTAAGGATAAACTCAAAAATTAAGTAAAAAAAGGCCTTACGGCCTTTTTTTTTATTCTAATTAATGTGGCTGGTTAAAGTTTCTATAAAGAATCGATAGCTGTTTTAAGAACTTGAATAAATTGACCATGATCCAATTTTTTACTGTTTAAAAAAATTGTCGGAGTTCCTGAAATTTGCGCCTGTGTTCCTTCAGCAGCTAAGCTTCTTATTTCTGAATAGGTTTCTTCAGACGTAGAACAGGCTTTAAGTTCATCTTCTTTCATGTTAAATTCATTAGCTATTCCAGCAATAAACAGATTCAAATCAGAAACCGGAATTAAAGAGGATTGGTTTTCAAATAAAGAATCATGAACAGCCCAACCTTTTTGAAATAACTTTTCTGCGCACAGAGCAAGTCCAGCCATTTGACAGCGGGAACCATCGCCTCGCTGGGTTACGCTTGCATTGCATAAGCCATCTAAAGGAAATGGTTTAAAAATAAGTTTTACATTTTGAGTGTTGCTGATAAATGTTTTTAAGGTTTGCGAAGCCGTTTTACAATGTGAGCATTTAAAATCAGCGAATTCAACAAGCGTGGCTTTTGGACTATTTAATTCACCTTTACTAAGACCCTTACTTTCATCAAAAGTTTGAATTTTTGCGACTTTCCATAAGGCAATTTTTTCTGGTATAACTTTATCGAGCTCACCCAGACCGTAAGAGTTTTTAATTGATCCAGAAATAAACCACGCCAACACGGGAACAAACAATAGCGCACCAATAAAGTTTTTTTCGTTAGAAATTGATGCAAATGACAAATTCCACTTCGTTTGAGTGGAGAGAACCAAATAGGAGATAATAAAAGATAATACATACCCTGCAATGCAAAACGGGCAGAAAACTTTCAGATCAAATATTGAGACAGCCAAAAGAACAACTGAATACAACGAAGAAAAAGTAGTGATGACTTTAATAATTGATGTGTATTCGTCGGATTCTTCAAACCAGCCAAATTTAAGAAATAAAAATTGAGCAAACATAATCAGTGAATAACTTAGTCCAAGTGCAGCGATGGGAATTGACATAAATTCTGCGTACTGGCTAAGAGCTGCTGTATCGCAATTCACAGTTTGGCTGACTTTACAGAACGAATCGCCTGATAAACCCATTCTTGTCATGTAGTGATGAAAGGTCAGGTAACCGAATACTCCGACTGAAAGGCCGTAAGAAATAAGCAATTTGTTTAATTTGTTTGTCATAACTCCATCTTTTTATGAATAGTCATTGAAATCAAGCAATCATTTATTAATATAATGCGATGTCTCTATTAAATGTAAAAAAAGTAAATAAAAAAAAAGCTCAATATCAGTATTATCAGAAAATTAGAGAAAGAACTGAATCTCTTCTTGGATCAAGATCAATAACCCTAAAAAGATATGAAAAAAAATATGATCAAGAACTTTTAACAGCAAAATGGCAAGTCTCCGACAAAACTGATTTTTTTAAATGTCTAAAAAAAAACGAGATCATATTAGTCGGAGACTTTCATGCGCAGGCACAATCCACACGGTCTTTTTTACGAATAGCACGTAAACTTGGGGCAAATCAAATTTGTTTAGCTTTAGAATCTATCCCTTCAGAATACCAATCGATACTTGATCAATATATACAGGGGCATTTAGCAGAAAAAGATTTTTTAAAAAAAATAGAATGGAAAAAAAATTGGGGTTTCCCATGGGAATACACCAAACCTTTGTTGAGATGGGCTATTCAAAACCAAGTGCCGGTCTTGGCTTTAAATTCTATCACTAAAAAGAAGTTAAGCGAACGAGATCTGCATGCGGCGAAGATTATTTTAAAAGCCAAAAAATTGCATCAGCAGCGCCAAATGATGGTTCAATTCGGTGATTTTCATCTGGCAGAAGCGCATTTGCCTAAAACTTTAAAAAAATTAAATAAAAAAATCAGCCTAATGACTGTGTTGCAAAGTCCTGAGGAACTGTTTTTTAAAGTGCTCAATCAAAAAAATGAATACAAAAAAGACATCAGCCAAATTGATTTTATTAAGATGGGTCATTCGCGCTGGGCCATTATGTCTGTTGTGCCCTGGGTGAAATGGCAAGACTACTTACTTTTTCTAGAAAGCGGTAAAGATAAAAAAATTGAAATCGATGATTTTGACATGACAGATCATGTGGCGCAAGCGGTACAAGTGATTGGTCAGACTTTGCAAAAAAATATCGACACCAGTGAGCTTAGCGTCTACAGCGTGACCGATGATCAAATTTTTGATCAAGTTGCTCTTCTGCCGCAGTCTAGTCGAATATTTTACAAGCAACAAATGATCTCTGGTCAGTCATTTTACAGTCACGAATTAAAGTCGGGTTTCGTTGCAAGAGCTTCAGTAAATCACATATCCAGGGCCGCAGCACAATATTATCTGTATAAAAAAGGACTTTATTTAAAAACACAAGTGCACTTTAAAAAAGATTTTACGAAAATGATTTGGTATGAAATGCTTGTGTATTTCTTAACAAAAATTATCAATCCTAAAAGAAAAACAAATACATTAGAGGATATACGTAACGCTATTAAATCTGAAAATTTTATCGATTTGGGTAAAGAGGCATTAGTCTTATCCATAGAGCAAAAATTCAATGAGTTAAAGTATGTCACAACAGGCCTCATTACGCCTGCAAAATCTCAGCGTAAAACTGTTGTCAATCAACGTAGCTATTTGACAGCATCTCAGATACTGGGCGGCATGTTGGGTGAAAAACTGTATGTCGCTTTTCAACGAAAAATACTCAAGTGGCCGCAACAAGAAAGTTTTTTGTTTCAAAATTTAGATCAGCTGCATTTTGATAAAAAATATTATGAATACATTGAAATTATTGATTCATGGCCTGTATCTATGAAAAGTAAATTCGATCGTTTTTAGTCAGCCGTTTGATGATAGCTATTTATCAACTAAAGTTTTAAAATCTTTCCCTGGTTTGAAGCGGGGAATTGAGCATTCAGGAATTTTATGGGTTTCGCCTGTTTTTGGGTTGCGACCCGTTTTAGCCTTACGTGATTGTTTTAAGAATGAACCAAAACCCACTAATTTAACCTCTTCGCCTTTAGAAACCGTTTTCTGGATGACTTCTAAAGTTGTATTTAAAAGTGTCTCAACTTGAGACTTTGTTAAATTTGTTTTTGTCGAAACGGCGTGGATCAGTTCTGATTTATTCATTCATTAACCTCAAAAGAAATTTAAGCTATTACCGACTGACGACGACGTCATCTTTTTTTGCATAACATTAATCAAATTCTTAACTTTAGTCTGCATTTTGCCGATTAAATAGTATGAAACGTAGCTATCAATATCTTATTATGTGTCTATGTCTATTTTTTGCGCTTTCGTCATTTTATATTTGCTTTGACATTTACATCAGTGGTTCTGAATTCGATAAAAGAAAGATCGAATTTCTATCAAAAAAACTAGAACTGAAAGAGCTTGAAGTTCAGTATGTGAAAACACAAACACCAGGCGATAATTATAAAGCTCGTGGCGTAGCTTCTATTCCACAAGTTGATATTGCAACATCGAAATATTATTTTACTCAGATTAAGACACTAAAAAAGAACAAAAATCCAACGGAAGCGCTACGCATTGCCGAACTTATCAAGAGCACGTCTTCCGACGCAAATACATTGGCCCGTGCAGAATACGAAAAAATGTCATTACAGTGTCGTGATTACAAAATAAATACAGAATGCATTCAAAGTGTAGATTATTTAATATCACAATTTCCAGACACTGAATGGACTGGATACAGTTTAGTCTGGTTGGCTAAAACCTATAAAAAAGCCCGCAGACAATCTGATTTTAAAGAAATCGTCAGTCTTCTTAAAAATGACTTTAAACATTACCCAAAAGTTAAAAAGTACGCTCAAAGTCTAACGAAAGATATTGATTAACGAATAGGGTGGAAGGAATCATGCTAACTAAAAAATGGCCTTATTTTATTGTTTTATATTTTTTAGTGCAGAGCCCAATCTGTCATTCATATCCACTTATGATGCCTGAAAATTGTTTAAAAACCCAAAAAGCACCATGTCTTTTAAAATTTAAAAAAAGTGAACGCTTAGAATATAAAAATTTAGCTTTAACAGCGGTGCAAGAATCCGTTTTGAAAATCACGGATTTTCAAAAAATGAATATTGAACTAAGCCAGGGGCGACTGATTGTTGAATTTGAAAACAAAATGGCATCATTGTTTTTTTACGAACAGATCTTTACGAAAGGTCCGATGTACTTAGAGCGTCACGAAAATAAAACGATAATAATTAGTGGTGAAAACTACAAGCGCGTTGAATTCGGTGAATCGCAAGGCCAGATCAACACTAAAACGATGGTTATGGATAAAATTGCTTTTGTTGAATACCTCTCGAGGTACTACTCAAATAAACAACAGTTTAAAAGCGTTTTGCAGCAAATATTTCCAGTTTATTTATCGACTTACAAAGCAGATGTTGTAGATCAAAAACAACAGATGCAGCGATCAATCGCATCAGTGGAATATCGCGAACAGCAAGAGCGTTTAAAACAAGCAGAAATAAAAGCGCAGCAACAAAACAACAGAGACACGTTTTTTCAGAGGACTTTTAAGCAATAACAATTTATGCTCTTTCCATGTTAGCAAATCGTCGTGCAAAAATAGTCGCAACAATTGGCCCAGCCACAAAAGATGAACATAATATTGTGAAAGCCATACAGGCCGGAATGAACGTCGCTCGTTTAAATTTCAGTCATGGTACTCACGAAGAACATTACTCGGTGATACAACATATCCGCAGGAAATCTGTTGAATTACGAGCTCCTGTCACTATTCTGCAGGATTTACAAGGGCCCAAAGTTCGTGTTGGTTTATTTGAAAAAGGTTCTATTACACTAACTGAAAACGAAATTGTAACAGTCACGATCGAAGATGTCCTGGGTCGTGAAGGGCTTATACCTAGTGATTTCAAAGAACTTTGTAAAGCCGCTAAAAATGGGAATCGTATTTTAATTGATGATGGCTTGATCGAATTGGAAGTTGTAGAAGTCGGAGAAAAAGCATTAAGAGCTCGGGTTATATACGGTGGCTTATTGAAAAATCGTAAGGGTATGAATTTGCCAGGGGTCAATTTACCTGTTGAACCAATGACTGAAAAAGATAAAAAAGATTTAGAATTTGGTTTAGCAAACGGAGTAGATTACGTAGCCCTGAGCTTTGTCAGATACGGTCGTGATATCAGACAGCTTCGAGAAATGATCGATGCTAAAGGTTCACAAGCTAAAATCGTCGCTAAAATTGAAATGTTAGAGGCTTTAGATAATTTAGAAGAAATTATTCGTTTAAGTGATGTAGTCATGGTGGCTCGTGGTGATTTAGCTGTTGAAATCGGGCAGTCACGTTTACCAAGTTGTCAAAAAAGAATTATTTCAATGTGTAATCAAATGGGAAAACCCGTGATTACAGCTACGCAAATGCTTGATTCAATGGTTGAAAATCCACGACCCACGCGTGCAGAAATAACAGATATAGCTAATGCAGTTTTGGACGGCACAGATGCACTGATGTTATCTGCAGAAAGTGCATCGGGGAAATATCCTTTTAAATCAATTAGAACAATGCATGAAATTATTCTTGAAGTTGAAAAAAATGAAGAAAATTATTATAAAATTTCTTTAGAACATGAGTTATTAAGTACTCCTGCATCGATCGCAGCCAGTTCGGCGTTATGTGCGCTAAAACTAAATGCATCAGCCATTGTCTGTTTAACAACTTCAGGCAGAACAGCACAAATTATTTCAAGCTTCAGACCCAAAGCTCAAATCGTGGCTATAACCACAGATATTGAAGTTTTAAATCGTTTAGAAATTTTATGGGGTCTGCAGACTTTAGCACTTGATCCCTACTCATCATTCAAGGAAATAATTTCTCAAGTCGAGAAATTATTGATTGAAAATGGACTTGCTAAAACGGGCGATAAAATTATTTTTACTTTAGGTCAGCCGGTTGCTGATAAAGGGAAAACAAATTCATTACACGTGCACACGCTGGGCGGGGAAGAATTTGTAAAATTAAAACCAGATTTTTTACCGTTACGATTCAGCCCCTTAAAAGACATTCAATAGCTATTATTAGAACTGTAACGAAGACTAAAAAACCATGGCTTTGCAATCTGGGGCAATTTTAATTTTGCCTTCAGTGGCGTTAACGACTTGTTCGGGTGTCATGTCCGGAGCATACTCACGTAACACAAAACCATCAGATGTAATATCAATTACACCGTAGTCAGAAACAATTTTTTTAATACAGCGAACACCAGTTAAAGGTAATGTGCATTTTGTTCTTAATTTTGAATTTCCATCACGATCAGCGTGTTGCATGGCTACGATTACATTTTTTGCACCGGCCACTAAATCCATAGCTCCGCCCATGCCTTTAACCATTTTTCCGGGAACCATCCAATTTGCAATTGATCCTGCCTCATCGACTTCCATAGCACCTAAAACTGTTAAATCAATGTGACCACCACGAATCATAGCAAAGCTATCAGCTGAACTAAAAAAACTTGCGCCTGATGCTGTTGTGATTGTTTGTTTGCCAGCATTAATTAAATCGGCATCTTCTTGGCCTTCAAGTGGGAAAGGCCCCATGCCTAATAGACCGTTTTCGCTTTGTAACATAACAGTTTTTGTTGATGGGATATAATTCGCAACTAAAGTGGGAATTCCGATTCCTAAATTCACAGTGAAACCGTCTTGAACTTCCTGGGCAATTCTTTGTGCTATTTGTTCACGTGTTAATGGCATACGAATTATCCTTTTCTTGTGGTGCTGGCTTGTAGTGTCCGTTGTTCAATTCGTTTTTCATAATTTTGACCTTGGAAAATTCTTTGAATATAAACACCCGGTGTATGAATTTGATCTGGATCTAGTTCGCCGATTTCAACAAGTTCTTCAACTTCAGCCACAGTGATTTTTCCAGCAGTCGCAATCATCGGATTAAAATTTCTGGCCGTTTTTCTGAAAACAAGATTTCCAAATTTATCACCTTTCCAAGCTTTCACAAAAGCGAAATCACCGGTGATCGCTTTTTCAAGTACAAATTCACGATCTTCAAATTTTCTAATTTCTTTTCCATCAGCTATTTTAGTGCCTACACCCGTCGGAGTATAAAAAGCGGTGATTCCCGCGCCACCAGCAAGAAGACGTTCAGCTTATGTACCTTGATTACAAAATTCTAATTCTAATTCTCCAGACATGAATTGTTTTTCGAATGTGGCGTTTTCACCAACGTAGCTTGACACCATTTTTTTTATTTGACGCGTTTTTAAAAGTAATCCTAAGCCAAAATCATCAACACCGGCATTATTAGACACGCAGGTTATATTTTTAACTCCAGAATCGCGCAAGGCTGTAATGCAGTTTTCAGGAATGCCACAAAGTCCGAATCCACCTACTAAATAAGTCATTCCATCTTTTACGCCAATTAAAGCCTCGGTTGCATTCGTATAAACTTTTTTTGATAACATATTTATTACACTTTCTCAATCACGACTGATACAGCTTCACCGCCACCGATACACAAAGTGGCAAGCCCCCGGCGTGCATTTCTTGCGTGAAGTGAATGAATCAACGTCGTAAATATTCGGGCTCCGCTGGCGCCAATCGGATGACCAATGGCAATGGCTCCACCATGAACATTTATTTTCTCCATTGGGATTTCTAATGATTTTTGCGCAGCCATGGTGACATTAGCAAAAGCTTCATTGATTTCAAATAAATCGATATCACTTATTTTTAAAGACGCCATTTCTAAAGATTTTTTGATTGCGCCAACAGGTGCCGTTGTAAAATATTTTGGATC
>JANOOI010000156.1:0-7124 GCA_031421235.1 Bdellovibrio sp. | reverse complement strand
CAGGATCTGTCGCTAAACGGCTAATCATATTTTGGCGCATGTCTTTATAAGCATTTTCTGCGAACTGGGGCTCACGGCTGCGCGCTGTGAATTTATTTTTTGTCGCATAATATTTCTGATACAAAGATTTTTTCTGTTGTTCAGATTTAAAAGTTGTATTCAGGTTCAATTTTGTTTGTAGGCTATTAGCGCCGACTTCAATGCTTGATGATTTATCTTTGATCTGTACTAAATCTTGAAGCTGACCTGTTTTGGGGTCAATGTAGGCCTTCATGCTATAAACTAATTTTGAATTGTCTGTTGATTCAACTTCAAAACGTGATTTCGGAATAAAATTTTCTTTTTTACCGTCTTTGAATAAAACTTCTAAATCACCAGAAATCTTTAGATCTTGAACAGCGACTTTAAATTCACATTCTAATTGTTTACATTTGATCGGACCATCTAGTTTAAGTTTTAATTTATCTAAATTCATTTTTGACATACCCGCATGAAAAGGTCGCAACTGCGTGTCACTGCCAATAGTTGTGTCTGTTAACTGCGGTAAACCAAAACAAGCATCACTGCTGCCTTTAAATTTTTTCTTTACAGCAGTTTCTAAAGTGGATGGGGCACAGGTAGAATCAATAATATAGTCTAACTTAAGATCACGAAATCCTGCGCGGTTAACAACTTCTTCATTAAATGTTTCAAAATTTTTATATAAACTTAATTCAATGATGCGTTCTAAGCCTGAATTAGTAATAGCCACTTCGGCTAACGGTGTACACGGGTCACAATTGATCTGGGCTTCAGATTCTAAGACTAAAAATAGAGATAATAATAAGATTGAAAATGCTGATTTCATCTAATAGCTTTATCGGTGTTTTGTAGACCCATCAAAAATGAGCGCTATAGTGTCTAAAGTTTTAACACACTGAAAGTCAGACTGCTGTCGGTTTTTACAGATTATTTACTACTACAGGCTTAAAGTGTTGCTGAATAGATTAAAGTTCCAATAAGTGTCTCAGAATAAGACTGGACCCGTTTTTGAATGGATATTACACATCAGGAGTATTTTATGAAAAAAATGTCATACTTAATGTTATCAGGTCTTATCGCAACATCTTTTTTAACTGTGAACTGTCAGAAGTCACCTTCAAAAAGAGGCATTAAATCTAAAACAGGAATTGAAGACATACAAATTGATGTTAAAGCCGGCGAAAAATCTGTGTCACCTGAGGCAGCAAAAAATACGACAAGAACAGCTTCAGAAACCGCTACAACAGCAGGTCAAGACACTGAAAAATCTGATGAAAAAGTTATAGCTCAGGTTTGTAGTGATGCAACAAAAGAACTTATTATTGATTTTAAAACTATGAATGATGCAACAAAAGAATTGGTCGATTCAAAAGATGCAAAAACTCAGGACGATTTAGATACAATTTTAGAAAACCGTAAAGCCATACTTGAAAAATGTAATGTGGTTTTAGCTGATATATCTAAATACACGGGCGCATCTTGCATGATTGGAACTCAGGGTATCAAAAAAGATTATATTAGCGTATCTTGTTTAAGAAACGGCGAAGCGTTAAAATTGGAAAGCAAAGTGGAAAACAAATTTGCTGTTCTAGCAGAAAAAGAAGTCGTCATTCAAAAAGCCACTGATAAATTTATGGAATCTAAATTTGTGATCACAGATGATGGTAAAATCGTACTTGATGAAGACAGTTTAAATTTTGCGAAATATATTTCTAAAGGTGTTATCAACTACACATCAACAGACTTAAACAAAGTTGTTGCTGCAAAAAACATCGCCTGTTCGTTTTCAGTAGCTGATACTACGGATGTTCAACTTGGTGTTGAAACAGTTTTAGAATTAAAAAGCATTGAAAATGAAACAACTGCTGTACCAGAAGACTTCAAAGGTAAAGCCACATCTTTTAATTTTATCTCTGTTAATGACGAAGGCACAAAAAGCCCTGCAGTATTTAACTTGGTTTGTTTAAATGTTGATTCAGAAAATTTAAACACGGCTAAGCTAAAATCAACTTTAGGTGAACTTTTAAAAGTTAAGTAATTTTTTAATACTGACTCGCAATTTTTCTAAGCGAGTCAGTTTCTTCTGCCCAGTACGAATAAGTCCCAAATTCAGGAAATATTTTTGGAAAACTTGGATCTGCCCACCGATTTAAAATCCACCCTGCATAGTTAATCACCCGGTAACATCTTAATAACGGAACTAAAGCCAAATCAGCTTCATCAAAATAACGAAGTAATTCATAACCCTTCATAAATTCTTCATATTCTTTTGTATTCGAAAAATTTTCATCAGGAAAAATCATCCAAAAATCCTGAATGGGTGGGCCATTCACAAAATCATCAAAATCCACAATTGTGATTTCATTGTTGCCTGCATCTAATAAATTACCACGGTGCAAATCGCCATGAATACGGATGTAATTTTCGGGCCTTAAGCGGTCGTCTAGTTTTTGAAATACATCTTCAGCGATATCAAAATAATCATTACGCACTTCAGGGGCTACGTGATCATAAAGCTGATCTAGTATTTTCCATTTATCACTGAGCTGTGGGCCTAGTGATTCGCGGTGATGGGCAATTTTACGTTCGCCTACGTTGTGCAGCATAGCCACTGAATGGCCTAATTTAGAAAACTGACCCAATAAAATTTCTTGCATCATGCGGCCACGGACTTTTTCATAGTAGCAATATAAAATTCCCTTACTGTCGAACACAGTTTCATTATCAGTTTTACGACGTAAGGGCTTACCAACAGACAAACCTTCTTCATCTAGATCAAAACAGAATTCATGTTCGTCTAAAATTGTTTCTTTGGTCCACCTTTTAGGTCTGAAGTACTTGGCTATGACCGAAGGGTAAATTTGATCTTGATCTAGTTTTATATCAAAAACGCGATTTTCATAGGAATTCAGCTGATGAATTTCGCCAGTGCTGATGTAACCATGAAGGTCCGCATCAGATAAAATAATATTTGGATCTAAATTAAAAAACTGGTCGGTCATAAAGGCTGACATCCTTGGTCTGTTCATCAAAAAGTTAGACAGTCATTATGCCCAATCTACTTCTATATTTGATATGAAGCTAGCTGAATGTGGTCCTTGGCTTGCTGATTGTTATATTAACCACACTTGGAGGACGTATATGATTATTAATAAAAAAACAGTTCTTTTGGCTTTATCAGTCATTGCTATTGTTGGTTGCGGTTCTAAAAAAGAATCAAGATCAGGTGGAGCAAATAAATCAGCAGCTGAAATCGCGGCACAAGAAACTTCGCCGGCAGCAGTTGATCCCAGCGTAGAAACAGCCCAAACAAATCCCGACGGTTCACCAATGGAACCAGCGTTTCCTAAAGCAGATCAATCAACTGATAAAGACTCAGCAAAAAACGTGGAACCTGATTTTAAGCGCGGAAGCCAATCAGGTAACGGCTTTGGTTCTAGTGGTCAAACAGACGAACAATCAAAAGATTCAAAATCATTACAAAATGAATCAGCAAAAAATAAAACAGTTTCTTTTGACCAAGCAGAGGCCATTAAAACGGGCGGGCAATCTAAAGATTTATTTTACACATCATCATCAGATGATGGTTTAATGTCTGAATTTAGAACTTACAACAACAAAGTTTCTGCTGATCAAAGTAAAAAGAACACTTCATTAGCTAAAATCATCACATCAGCAAAAGTTAAAAAATCGGATTCTGATATGATGATTGATATAACAACTGATGAACAAGGCGTTTTACAAACTTACAAATTAAAAGCCACAGCAGATGGAACAAAACATTCAATTAAAGTGATCAGCCAAACTGGTGATCTTGAATTTCAAGGCGGATTTTTAAAATGTTTAGATAAAAATGATTCATGTGATAATTCGTATGTAAAAATTAAATTAAGCGGAGCCTACACACGCATTATTTTTAGAACTTCATATGCTAATAGATTATTTCAATATCAAGACAGCACAACTGATGGTCACCGTTTGTGGATGACATATATTAAAAATTCAACAACAGCCAGTTCATCGAATCAAAAATTTAAATCAGCGCAAGTTGCATCGTATGAAGTTGTAAATGGGCGCGCTGCAATGGGCGCAATGATTTTGACTCATGATAACGAATCAGTGGGTTTAAGTTTTCCTTTACTGGCGCAAGCCAAAGGCACTGAAGTTGTTGCAACAGCTTTAAAAACACAGGATGTAACTAGATTATATAACCTTGAAACTGTTGGGGCGACATCGCAAAAATTAAGTCAGGCCATTTCAAATGCTAAACTTGTGAATAACAATGGTTTAGGTGATGTGCGCTTGAAACTTGAATTCGGTTCAACAACGGGAATCTGGTTAGTGATGTCACGTGTTGCACAGGAAACAGCGACTGTTCAAGATATCAGAGACTTTGAATCTAAAATTAAAGGTTTCTAAAAAGGTTAATTTAATCGGTTTCTTTTTGACTCTTTAGCTTATTAATTCAAGTGGCACCCAGATTGCTTTTACCCTAGTTAATATCTAACTGGGGGAAATATGACACGATTTTTAAAACTTAAAGCTGCATTATTAATCACTTTATCCACAACCTTACTTTCGGCTTCACTTTCTGAAGCCTATTTAGTGCCAGGTTATGGTGGCGGTCGGCCCGGTGGTGGTCAGCCTCCTCCTTACAACCCTCCGTATAATCCACCAAACAGACCAGATAATGGTTATGGTCAACAACGTGAAACTAAATATGTTTACGTTGGTCGTTCAGTTTATAACGAATCTTTACCGTTAAGACAACTTGCGGGACTTGGTCAGCAGTATCAAGGCTGGTCAGTGACGCACGTTCGTGCGCGCACAACACCGAATAGTTCAACGCGAACAACAGTTCAGTTATTAGCTGATCAGCGCGTAGTGGCCCAGCAAATTAATCCTGGGTATCAGATCAATTTACATCCGCAGTATGAATTGATTTTAGAAAATACTGTACAACGTCTACATTTATTTATTTCTGGTTCAACATACATAGACACTTTAGAAATTGAAATCGTTCGTGGTGATAACGGCGGTGGCGGTGGCGGTGGTTATAATCCTAATCCAGGAAATCCCGGTTACCCGAATCAAACAATTCAATTAAATATTCATGCATCACTTGGTCAGCAAGGTCATATCGATTTAAATAATTACATTAATCAAAATCAATATCGCGGCAGAAGAATCGAGCGCATCGAAGTCACGGCCCTTGCACAAGGTAATGTTTCTTTAGTAGATGTTGTTGTGGCGGGATACAATTTAGGAACTTTACAATTTTCAAACGGCTTTTCGCAAACACAAGCTGTCTTTGTTAATCAGGGCGCAGTGATCGGACAACATCCGCTGTACTTATCTACACGTGGGTACATGGTTTTAGATACGGTTCGAATTTATTTACGATAAAAGCTATAAATTCAGCAGTTAGAGCATCTGGCTGCTGAATTTGTTTGTCATTCGGGGCGCCTCATGGGATTAAATTTAAGAGGCGTTTTTTTGTGGGTAATAACGGGGAAATTATGGAAAATATGCAAACTGAGTTAAGTCAAAATCGTGATATTTCAAATACTTCAGCATTATTACCTAATATTTCTGATTACATGGATTACCGTCTTTATTTAGCTGATTTTTACTTCTATAAAAAAGAATTAACAAAGAAATCTTTACGCCCTTACAATTACGCAATTTTTTCTGCAGCAGCCGATATTAAATCTCCAAATTATTTAAAAATGATCATCGAAGGTAAAAGAAATCTATCGATCGACATGGTTCAAAAATTTGCTAAGGCCTGTGGGTTAAACAAAGCCCAAAGTGATGAATTTAAATTATTAGTGATCTTTAACCAATCAGAAGACCCGGCAGACAGAAACTACGCTTTAAAACAATTATCAGAATACCGCGTTGAAATGAAATTAAAACACGGTGAATTTGATCGTCGTGTGTTTGAAAAAGTTCCGAACTGGATTGGTTGGATCATTTACGCACTTGTTGATCAGGACAGCGTGATTTTCGAAACTGCTAAATTAAAAGAATTACTTCGTGGTAAGGCCTCTGAGACTGAAATCGATCAGGCT
Organism: Bdellovibrio sp.; assembly: GCA_031421235.1. Taxonomy (GTDB): domain Bacteria; phylum Bdellovibrionota; class Bdellovibrionia; order Bdellovibrionales; family Bdellovibrionaceae; genus Pseudobdellovibrio. The sequence continues at coordinate 1,029 of JANOOI010000156.1, read as the reverse complement.
TTAAATTTATTATTAAGCACTGGTGAATTACAAAAAGATCCAACAACGGGGCAAATAACAAAAGGCAAATCGAACGAAGCCCCAGATGAAATCCCTGCAGCGTTGATTCGTAAATTACAAATGCAGTTAATGTATTTAGGTCTTGAATCGCTTTATCAAGACACCGCCGTTGAACGTGAATTCGGTTCTTTAACGTTAGCGCTGACACAAACTGAATTTGAAGAATTAAAATTTAAACTTCGTCAGATGCGAAAAGCTTTACATAAAGAAAATTCGATTGCCCGTATGAATTCAAAAGGCGAAAGAGTCTACCAATTAAATCTACAACTGTTTCCAGTGACCAATCCGTCTAAAAAATTAGACGCTTAATTATTAACCTGTCAGAAATAAATCTTAAATAATCTTAAATTCGTTTTCAGGCGCCATTTGACACGGGAAAAACCTGTGAGTTGTGGATAAGTCTGTGGATTTGGTTGATAACTCACTCTCAAAACTGATTTAAAGCGTGAAGATGTGTTTGCTGGCACTGTTAATAACGCAAAGCAATAAGTAATGGGGCCTGATCGACACCACATCATTATCTATCAAAAAATAGTAAAAAAGTGAAATAACCTGATAAAAATAGAGTTATTACTTAATAAAATGAGTGCTGAAATTTTAACGATATTAGTCGTCGTCATTTGGTGAAAAATAAGATTAAATGATCAAGTACACTAAAAAGAAAAGTGGGGGTGTACTGGCTTCGACGTGGGTCGTGAAGCAAGAGGAGCATACCGGGGCGCATGTGGACCTCGATAAAAACGTGCATTTTATAGTTGCAAACAACGACTACCAACTAGCAGCTTAGTTCTGTTACGGTTTACACGCTGATCGACGGTGTCGATGTGTACTCCGACGATAATGCCGTCTCGGTTTTCACAGGTTTCTCTTGTGTGAATACTTAATAGTTACCAAGGGGATTTTCTGCAGATATTTTGTTCGTAGAGGCTTTGCAGAATTAATAAAATACGAACTAAGTATGTAGCGCCT
>JANOOI010000155.1:0-2136 GCA_031421235.1 Bdellovibrio sp. | reverse complement strand
CCAATAAATAAATTTTCAGTATTTGCAGCAAAGGCCCCCGTATACGGAGAATCCTTATACATTTGCCAGCGCCCTAAGACACATACGCCGTTTGGATGTAGAAGTTTCGGCAACCGATCTAAGTAATCAGATTTATCAGTTAGGGTTCTTTTTGCATCTTTTTCTAAGGCTGCTGAACCAAATTCAAAAACTGAACGGCTGTTCACTTGATACTGTGGTAATTTACCTTGTCGATAAATTTCTAGTTCTCGACTTACTTGGTCTGATACTAGCGTAACATTCTCATCCACTAAGACATGCTTAACATCTGAATAAGAACTTAATTCTGCAGCCTGAGTCGTAGAAAATAAAAATAAAGTTGCTGCCAGTAGTGTTTTCATAAAATTTGTTCCTTTAAGATTACGCAATCTGACCAAATAATATCGTTAGCTGAATTACTTTCAAAATGTGTACGGGCGCTTACATTTTTAATGTCAAACGTGGTCGTATTTTTAAGACCATTTACAGAATTTATAGTACACTCTAAAACTTGTGGGCGAGTTTCTTGGCAGCTACCATCTGTATGGTACTTATAGCTTGTGTAGCCCTCTTGCAAACTCGCAGATTGTACATTCATGTACTCATCGATTCTTAGAAGAGCCCCCCAGAAAGGATGTCCGCAATAGATAGTTACAGCCTGTACATTACCAGAAAAAAATAAAGTCGAAATTAAGAGTGTGATTATTTGCTTTTTCATTTTTTTATCCTTGGATTAATTTATTCGTTATTGGTTATTTTATTTTTTGACAAGTGATTTCAGCCATAATGTCGTCCATACCAGAGTGACCAATTGAAATCGAATAATCATTTAATTTTGAGAAAGAACCATTTGTATCAACATATCCTTTTATCTTTTCCTCATTCATAATGCTGATGTTACAGTTGTTGTCCTTAGAACATGAGCCATTGAAGGTGTAACCATTGATAGTCTTATAAATATAGGCATGTCCGTCTTGGTACGTAATTTCGACTTCAGTTGTTGGTCTACCTAATCTAGGGCCGACCGCTGCGTCGCACTTAATCTTAAATGCATGTGAGCTAGACGACGCTAAGAGAAGAGCAGTTACTATTAGTGTTTTCATAAGATTGTTCCTTTTTAAAAGTTGCTTATTAATTAACCTTCATATACATTTTAGGTTCTTAAATTTATAGTATTAACTAAAAAGTACCTAAAAAAGGACTTATTATGGCAACTTCAGGACACAACCTAGACCCTCAAGCCGAATTCAATTCGCTGGTTTCATTAATTAAAAAAATCCTGAAAGAACGAAAAATGACCTATTCAGAATTAGCAAAGCAAATGAGATTATCAGAGTCAGGTCTTAAAAAAATATTTTCCAGTCAGGATATATCTTTTGGACGAATTTCACAGATCGCAAGTGTTCTTGGTTTAAGAGTGACAGATTTACTAAATGAGATAGAAAAAAAAGAAACCCACACCGTTGTTTTTAGCGAAGAAGAGCAACAATATTTTTTAAAAAATTCGCTGCATTTTAGTTTTTTTGTTCGGCTGCTTATTGAAAGACAAACTGTCGAAGAAATTCAAAAAGATTTTAAACTTAATGATGCAGAGACTTTTAAAATTCTTAAAAAATTGGATTCTTTTAAATGGCTTCAATTACTGCCCGAGAATAAAATTAAACTACCACCACTATCGCTAGTGACTGATTTTGGTTCAGGTCCTTTGCTTAACCATATTTATCAAGAATGGGGTAAAGAAGCTGTTCATATTTTAGCAAAACCCGAAAATCAAAAATCTGGAAAATTTATTGTGCGTAGCTTTCGAATGAAGGACTCAACATATCAAGAATTTCTTCAGCGCTTAAAAGAACTTGAAATGAATTTACTAAAAACAGCCATTCAAGAAATGAGCGTCTCTGTAAAGGGGTTGAGAACGATGAAGTGGATTTCGCTAACAGATCAGGTCAGTTTTGTAAGCACTGACCGACAAATTACTTAATACACAGACCTTGCATGTCGATGACATTTGTCCAAGAAAAAAAACCATGGCTCGTCGAATACTGGGTCGTGATTCCTTGAATAGTTCCGTTCATACATTTTGATTGCAGTTGCGCGTAATCTTCAACTACATAGTTT
>JANOOI010000154.1:0-13515 GCA_031421235.1 Bdellovibrio sp. | reverse complement strand
ATTGATTCTGCAGCTACATCATTGGTGGGTCGTGATTTCTGTGAAAAGCACGCTATTATTCCCGTTTCAAAAGCAGGGACAACTTTAGTTGTGGCATTTTCTGATCCATCAAACATTGATATTCGCGATCAAATAAGATTTTTAACAAAATGTAAAATCCAACCAGTTTTATCAACAGATTACGCAATCGCTAATGCCATTGAAAAAGTTTACGGGACATTTAATCAATCACAAAAAGATATTGATGAAGAAGCAGACGGTGACGAAGTTGCAATAAACAGTGCCAGCGTTGACGTGGGTGATGTCAATGCCAGCGATGCACCTATTGTAAAATTTGTAAATGGAGTTTTGATCGAAGCCATGCGTAGACGGGCCTCTGACATCCATTTTGAACCCTATGAAAAACGTGTTCGTGTGCGTTTTCGTGTGGATGGGATTTTGATTGATGCAGCAAACCCGCCTTTGGCATCAGGGCCTGCGATCATGGCCAGAATTAAAATTATGTCTAAAATGGACATTGCTGAAAAAAGACGACCCCAGGATGGACGTTTAAAAATTAAGTTAGCCAAAGAAAATAAAGAAATGGATTTTCGCGTAAGCTCAGTGCCAACGATGTGGGGCGAGAAAATAGTAATGCGTCTTTTAGATAAATCAAATCTTCAATTAGATATGACTAAGCTAGGATTTGAAGAAGATGATCTTAGGCTTTTTAAAGAATGTGTAAACATGCCTCAAGGTATGGTTTTAATCACGGGCCCTACTGGTTCAGGAAAAACCACAACAATATATTCAGCTTTAGCCGAACTAAATAAAAGCGATGTGAATATTGCAACGGCTGAAGATCCTATCGAATTTAATTTGGACGGGATTAATCAAGTGCAGATGAATCCAGATATTGATTTAAATTTTAGTACGGCATTAAGAGCGTTTCTTCGTCAAGATCCTGATGTCATCATGGTGGGTGAGATTCGTGACTTAGAAACAGCTGAAATATCATTTAAAGCAGCATCCACAGGGCATTTAGTTGTTAGCACTCTTCACACCAACGACGCACCATCAACCATTGTACGATTAACTGAAATGGGTGTAGCGCCGTATTTAATTACATCAACAATTAATTTAATCGTTGCACAAAGACTTGTCGGTAAAATTTGTGAAGCCTGTAAAGAACAAGTTCAAGTTCCGGAAGCAACGCTGATCAACATGGGTATCGACAAAGCAGATATTCCCAATATGAATCTGATGCGTGGTCGAGGTTGCGGCAATTGTAACAACACAGGTGTGCGCGGACGATTGGCTATTTATGAATTAATGCCAATTACTGAAAAAATTAAAGAAGCCATTTTAGAAGGCGCATCAGCACAAAAACTTAGAAAATTATGTAAAGATTTAGGTTTTCGAACATTAAGACGAAGCGGAATATTGAAATTAGCCAGAGGCCAAACAACAATCGATGAAGTGCTTAGTTCATCAATGAGAGACAACGCATGATTAATGATATTTTAAATAAAATTAAATCAAAGTCTGCTACTGAAATTCAATTTCGATTGGGACATAAAACACTGATCAAAAATCAAAACGAATGGGTTGAACTTGATCATGAAAACTTGAGCCTTTCTGAATGGGAAGATCTGAAAGATCTTTGTTTAGAAAACGCTGAGAAATTGACTCTAGAAACAAAAGGTTTCGTACGAGCAGTTTATCAAAATAAAGAACAGCAGTGGTCTTTGTCTATTTCAGAATATAGAGATTCTCATCGTGCTTATTTTTCATTAGTTCTTGATTTACAAGTGGCCCAGTCCATTCAATCTGCCGTTTTTTGGGATAAAGTAAAAACAAAAAAAGGATTATACTTATTCGTTGGCGAACAACATCAAGGTAAAACTGCACTACTAAAAAACATACTAACTGAAATCAAAAAAGATTCCCCAAGATTAATGGCTGTCCATGGACATTCTGCATCAATGGTTAGTTTGAATATGGATTCAGTTGTTTTTTTAAATGAAGATTCACTTAACTGGGATTACCAACATCCCATCTATGACGGAATTGATATCATTGTTGTTGATTTTAATGCCATTTCAAACTGGGAGAAATGGATCAAATTTGCCGAAGAAGGTCGCTGTGTATTTGTCACCTTATCAGCAAGTTCAGTCGAGAATTCTTTAGATCAAATTATCACTAAAATCGGAAATTCAGTCCATTATCTTCGCAGGTTCTATGAAGTTTTATCTTTAGTGTGTTATCAAAAATTAACACCTGGGCATGAAAGTGGTCTTCATGAAATTTTAGTGATGCATGATAGCTTTAAAAAACTTTTGCTAGAAAATGATTTTTTTAAACTGATGATTTTAGCTGACAAAGATATTTTGCAAAAAAATTACCAATCAATTAATCAATCGATAATTCAAAATCTTGTGCGTCGAAAAATAGATATTAAGACGGCTTTTAAATCAACGCCTCATCCAGATGATTTAGATCAACAACTGAAAAAAATGGGGCTGTAAAAAAATGGGAAAATTTCAATATCAAGCCAGATCAATGAACGGTAAAATATCAAATGGAATGATCGATGCTCGTGATGAAGTTGAAGCCAAAGTCAAATTGCGTGCTCGTCAGTTAATGCCAATCAGTTTAAAAGTAGTCATTGTGCAAAACACATCCAGCGACGGTTTTGCTTCTTTATTTGAACACAAAGTTAAATCAAAGGATTTACAAATATTTACACGCCAGTTCGCGACTTTAATCAATTCAGGAATTCCCATAGTGGATTCATTAAGAATTTTGTCTGAATCTACACCTGATAAAGTTCTTAAAGAAGCCACTTTACAAATTAAAGCTTCCATCGAAACAGGAAAAAGATTATCTGATTCAATGATGATGCAGAAAAAAGTTTTTGATATGTTATACTGTAATATGGTCAAAGCCGGTGAAGAAGCCGGTATTTTAGATACTATTTTAAATCGCTTATCGTCTTATGCTGAAAAGAATGAAAAAATTAAAAATCAAGTCAAAGGCGCATTAGTCATGCCGGCAGTCATCGTTGTCGCTGCTTTTCTGATTATCACAGCGATTATTGTTTTTATTATTCCCAAGTTTCAAGAGCTTTATAAATCCAGTGGTAAAGGGCTTCCTGCGATCACTCAGATTCTTGTCGACGCTTCAGAATTGGTGCGGAATAAATGGTATTTGATGATTGCAGGTATTTTTATTTTTGTATATGCCATTATTTTTTATATCAATAGTGAAGATGGTAAAAAACAATTTGATCGTATAATGATTAATTCACCAGTTTTTGGTGACGTCATCCAAAAATCAAGTGTTGCTAGGCTAGCAAGAACATTATCGACTTTGTTAAGCTCTGGCGTGAATATGCTTGAGGCTATCGATATCGCAGCCAATACAGCGGGTAATCACGTTATAGAAGTTGCCCTGAAAAACTGTAAAGAAGCTGTATCCAGCGGTAAACCTTTTCACTTACCATTATCTAGGCAAAAAGAAATCCCACAAATGGTTGCGCAAATGGTGGCAATTGGTGAACAAACAGGATCGCTGGATACGATGTTATCTAAGATCGCTGATTTCTATGAAGATGAAGTCGAAAATGCAGTACGAGCTATGACCTCGTTAATTGAACCATTTATGATGATTGTCTTAGGTGGAATTATTGCCTTTATTCTTGTTGCTATGTATATGCCGGTCTTCCAAATGGGGGATACAATTGGCTAATGAAATGGTTTTGCCTGCACAGCAAGATATAAAAATAGCTGATTTTAAACCCAGCCAGTTGCTAGGTAGTGTGCTGTTTGTCTATTTCTTATTTATACAAATAGCCCTGGTCTTACAAGTGCCTTTTATTCAAATCGATTTTGCAATTAATTATTACTTAATTATTTTTTTAAGTAGTTCACATTATTTGTATAAATATCTAAGTAAAAACTATGAAATAACAACTTCAAGTTATATTGATCTTGGGATTTTGTTTTTGTTTTTGTATTTACAGCCATCTTTAGTCAGCTATCATTTGGTGATATTACTGGTATTTTTATTTTTGACTTCTTTTCAGGTTTCGCAGCAGTCAGCATTGGCACTAGCTGCTTTAAGTTCCGTTTCATTATCACTGATTAATTTAACTAGCCTAAAATGGGTTGGCTCACAAAATATATTTTCATTGGCGCTGTTTAATTTTTCATTTTTTGTAGTGACTGTGATTGCACAAAGTTTTAAAAATCAATTTACAGTTTTGCAAGATGAAGTCTTCATCACGCAAAAAAGAATTAGATCGCGAGAAGAATTAACAGAAATTTTAGTGCAGAAAATGCCTTCGGGATTGATAGCTTTGGATAGTCAAAAAAACTTCGTATTTCAGAATGAAGCTTTTATCGATGATCTTCAGCTAAATATGAATGATATTCTTAAAATGCGTCAGCAGATTCAAAACCAAGGCTATTCAGAGATTCAATATTATAATTCAAAAATAAATGAAAAAAGAATCTACGATATTCAAAGTAATTCTTATTTTGATGAATATGTGGATGACACAATTGATTTATTTATGGTGCGCGACATGACGGAATACCGTCATCTGCAAGAACAAGTTAAACATCGTGAAAAATTAGCTGCTATTGGTCAGTTGGCTGCTGGTATTGCCCATGAAATCAGAAATCCACTGGCAGGTATTAGCGGAAGCATTCAATTATTATCAAACGAATCCCAAAGCCCTGATGACTTAAAACTGATGAAAATTATTTTAAAAGAAATCGATCGATTAAATAATTTAATTACTGAATTTTTAGATTATTCAAAGCCAGAAATCAGGCCAGATCAAAAAGTTGATCTTTCATTAGTGCTTAGTGAAACACTACAAAACATTAAAATCAGCAAACAATACCCAGAAAAACTAGATTTTAAAATTCAGTTATCTAATGCTTATATTTTAGGTTATTCAGATAAATTAAAGCAGTGTTTTTTAAATATAATAATGAATGCAATTCATGCGATGACAGATGTTGAAAAACCACAACTTTCAGTTTTACTATCAACTGAACATGATCACGTATTATGTAAAATTAGCGATAATGGACAAGGCATGTCAGAAGAAACACGCCAAAGAATATTTGAACCATTTTTTACAACTAAATCGAAAGGCACAGGCTTAGGTTTGGCGATTACACATAAAGTTTTAGAATCGCATCTGGCTGAAATCAATGTGAAATCAGAAAAAGGTCAAGGGACTGAGTTTGTTATTAAATTTAGAAAAGTTTAACAGTTTTTAAAATAGATTAAGGGAGCTTTTATGAAATCAAGAATACTGGTCGTCGATGATGAAGAATCAATCCGTGAGTTTTTAGAAATCATGTTAAAAAAAGAAGGCTATGAAGTCACGACCGCTGAAGATGGCGCGAAGGCCAAAGAAATTTTAACTAAAAAATCTTTTGATATGGTGATTTCAGATATGCAAATGCCGCATGTGACGGGTATTGAATTATTAAGACACGTCAAGGACAGCTATCCGGATTTAGTATTTATGATAATTACAGCTTTTGGCACAACTGAAACCGCTGTTGAAGCCATGAAGCTTGGGGCTTATGATTATTTAACAAAGCCTTTTAAAATTGATGAAGTTAGACTAAATATCGCCAATGCATTAAGATCAAAAAACTTAGAGACTGAAGTTAGAATTCTTAAAAAAGAACTTGTTAAAGAATATTCATTCCAGAATATGGTGGGTAATTCAGAAGCCATGCATGCCGTATTTAATTTAGTTAAACGGGTTTCCCAAGCCCCTACGAATGTTCTTATTACGGGTGAATCTGGGACGGGTAAAGAAGTCATAGCTAAAGCTATTCATTATAATGGTCCACTTAAAGATAAACCTTTTGTCACTGTGAATTGTGGTGCCATACCAGAAAATTTAATGGAATCTGAAATGTTTGGTCACAAAAAAGGTTCTTTCACAGGAGCTATTGCAGATAAAGTGGGTCTTTTTGAAGTTGCTGATGGCGGGACTTTATTTTTGGATGAAGTCGGTGAATTACCAGCTTCAATTCAAGTTAAACTTTTACGGGCTATTCAAGAAAGAATTATTCGAAGAGTCGGTGCCACGGATGATATGAAAGTTGAAGTTCGTATTATAGCAGCGACAAACAGAAATCTTGAAGAGATGGTACAGAAAAATACATTTAGACAAGATTTATATTACCGATTAAACGTTATTGGAATTAAAGCGCCAGCATTACGTGATCGCGCTGAAGATATACCTTTATTGGCTGCTCATTTTCTTAAAAAATATAACGATAAATTAAACAAGCAAATTTTGACTATTTCAGTTGAAGCCATGGATATTTTAAAAAAATATAACTATCCAGGTAACGTGCGTGAGTTAGAAAATATGATCGAAAGAACTGTTGCCCTTGAATCAGGGGCTACTATCTTGCCGGAATCATTACCGCCCATGGTGAATACTTCAAGTGGTCGAAAAATGGCGTCATCAAATGAAATTGAAATTGGAGATGATGGATTAGATCTTGATAAAGTGATCGGTCAAATTGAAAAAGAGTTATTAATTAAGGCTATTCATTCATCTGGCGGAATAAAGAAAAAAGCAGCAAAATTACTGAAAATTTCGTTCAGATCCATGCGCTACCGTGTTGAAAAATACAGTTTAGGCGTTATTGGTGATGATGAATTGGATGAAGAATAAAGATCTAATTGAAAGCTAAACAATAGTCGAATCTCAAATATTTGACATTCCATGACTCCTATTGCTACGTGTTTGTTGAATAAGGAGCTTTTATGATATTAAGAATATTTTCAATCGTATTTCTTGCGACAACAGTCTCTTACGCTGGCCCTAAATGTACAAAAGAAACTAAAGATAAATGGCAAGATCAAACGACGTTTCAAAAAAAGCTAACTGACGAAGGTTACAAAATAAAAAAATTTAAAGTCACTAATGGTGATTGTTATGAAATTTATGGTTGGAATAAAAAAGGCCAAAGAGTTGAAATCTATTTTAATCCAATAACTGGTGAAAAAGTTAAAGAAGAGATCGAATAGATTGAATCAAACTATTGATCGCAAATGGTCATTGTTCATTCGTTTTAGCCACTGGTATGTGGCTTTAGCGATTGTAACCAATCTTTACTTACTAGAGCAGGGTGATGAACCACATAGGTATTTAGGTTACACAATTGTAGCTGTTATCGTTCTAAGATTGATCTACGGTCTGAAAAAAAATATTAATATACCGACAGCATTCTGGGTTTATAAATTGATGTGGTTGATTGTGATGTTACTGGGTATATCAGGTTTTATGATGCAGACTGATTATTTTTTTGGTGAAGATTGGCTTCAAGATGTTCACAAGATATTTTCAATTGTAATGCAGATTTTGATAGTCAGTCACATCGCTGGACTGACTATTGATTATTTACTTTTCAAAAGAAAATTATGGCTGAAGATGATTAAAGGTTAGTAGGCTTCAATTGGAATGCAGCGGGCACCATTCTTCTGAATGCGTGCATCGAAATCGAATTTACCTGTTTTTAAATTAAAAACATAGGCAAAATCAATATTGTGCGGGCCGTGTGACGTTGTCCATAACCAATATGAATTCAGATCTGTTTCTGATGGTACAAATCCAGATGGGTTGTAGTAAAAATCGATTACCGTGTTGTAATCGTGACTTCCTAATTTATTGACTTTCATGTAACCAGGTTGGTTTGTGTAATCTTGGGGTTCTAATAAGCCTTTTGCTCCGTGGGCCATTGCGTAGGCCGCCATGTAACGGGCATCAGGAATTTTTTTGTTTAAAGTAGCACAGAATGACTTTGCATCAAGCTGGATCATTTGTGGAATTGAATCCTGAATGGAAATATCTGCATGAGTGTTCATTGTAAAAAGTAGTAAAAAGATTGTTGATAATAATAATCGCATCGCGTCCTCCTATAAAGTCCTTAGGTCATCGTTTTATGATCCAAAAAAAGAGTCAAGACCAATCTACTGAGAACCATGGCAAGCAATGTCGCAATTTGTTAAGCTGTTAAAGATAAAGAAACAATTTTAGCTATCAGATCTTCGTATTCGACGCCAGCTTTGTGAGCAGACAAGGCATAGTCTTCTTTTTTTGCAATGGATGGATTGGGGTTGGCTTCAATAAAATAAATTTCGTTATCTTTGATACGTAAATCAATACGTCCAAAACCTTGAATTCCAAGAACACGGTATATTTTTTTACAAATATCAAAAAGTTTTTTCTGAGTTGCTTCTGGCATATGACTGGCCCAGCCTGAATCTATACCCCATTTTTTGCGGTAATCCTGATCCCATTTACTTTTGTAAGTTGCGAATTTAGGTTCATCGTCAGGGATTTGTTTAAAAAACATTTCGCGTGGAGGAAAAACATTTAATTTGTCATTACCCAAAACACTGACATACAGTTCGCGGCCATCAATAAATTCTTCCATGATAGCATCAACGCTGTATTTATCATGAATAAATTTAATTCTGGCAGTGGCTTCTTTCTCGTTCTCGACATAGGAAACTTGCGAAATGCCTTCTGATGATTCTAATTGTAAGGGCTTGATGATCGCAGGGTATTTAAATTTCTTTAATGACTTCATCGATTTAGATTTTTTTAGCACCAAAAACTGCGGAGTTTTAATTTGATGATAGTTTAAAATGACTTTAGTTAAACCCTTATCTTTACAAAGTTGTAAACTCATAGGGCCAGCGCCTGTGAACGGAACTCCTACTAACTGCATTAGTGCTGTCATGTTAGGTTCAAAATCACGCTTCCCACTAAAAGCTTCGCTCATGTTGAAAACCAGATCGGGTTTTTGACTTTTAACCAATTCAATAAACGGCACTATATCATCGTGAATTCCGTAAGGGATGACTTTGTGGCCTAATTTGATCAAGGCTTTTTTAACGTCTTTTTCAGTTTTCCAATCCGGTGTGTTCCAATAGTTTGAATATTGGTCCTGCGAGATTTTCACTGATAAATCAAATAAAAGAATTATTTTTAAAGACTTCATTTAGACCTCACGTTTAAACTTTCCTGTAAATAAATAATTTTTCACTAAACTTGTTAGAAAACTTGCGGCTTCCATCGTTGTTTGTGTTTCAGATTTACCTAGTTTTAAATTTAAATTTTGGCAGCGTAAAGTCAGCCTTCGGACTAATGAATCAATAGTGAATTTTCGCTCATTAGTGGCCCAGGCCACAGCAGCAATAATTGATTTACGGTGCTTTTTCATAAATCGGCTAGCAGAAAATTCTTTTTTAGAAACTTCATCAGTACCATTGAATATTTTTTTAAGATCACTATCGTAAAAATCAGGGTATTCATCTGCATTTTCACGTTTTCTTTTTTGATAGTATTTTTCTAAAGTTGACGTCAGATTCCTGACATCACCGGGGTATCTACCACTTTCAGAAAAATTTTTAAGTTTTAAACTCTCTGCAGCCAACTGATCTAGATATTTTAGTTTTGCTAAAGCCACAGGCCATTTTTGATATTCTTTTTGCCAATCTATATCAGGGTTTAGCCAAACTGCAAAAGTTTCTGCAAAATCTTCATCGGGGTGGGCCTGAGCATACCATCGGTCTAAGTGCTTAACATAACTTTTGCTATAAGGTTGTGGGCGGTATTTGTCAGGCTGATATTCAAGATTAGGAGAGCCAAAAACTTCGCTCCATTTTTTTCTTTTTGAAAAGCGAAAGCAGTGATCAAAACAATGACCTGCTTCGTGACGTACTAGTTTCATAAAAGATTCTGCATCGCCGCCTTCAACATCTAACATGTTGGTTTTTTCTAAATTTCTAAGACGGGTGCTTGCTAAATAAAAAGGAATCGAAATCGCGTTCATTCCTTCGGGGCTAAACCATTCATCGCCAAAAAAAAGATCAGGTTTAAAGTTTAATCCTTTGTTAGCCAGTTCAGTGTGAAATTTTTGAATGTAATCAGAGATATCAGATTCCCCGAGAATTAACTGAAGATCTTTAAAGCGCAGCTTTAAAAGTTCAGAATCATTTAAGTCAGCGATTTCATTCGCATTGATTTTTTTAACAGGCATTGACGCCCATATCCAAAGCACGTTCCATAGAATTATTATCGGCTTTTAAAATCTAAAAATGAAGCAAACTAGACCGCAACCCCGACACTGGTCCAGCTATCAGGCATCATTAAAATCGATCGAGACTGTATTGGTTTATAAAATGGCTTTAACCTGATCTTGATTTGAAAATGTCATTCTAAAAGGAGAGGTGTTCAATGTTTAAAATTCTTATAGCAATGCTGGGCCTTTTGTTTTTCGTATCCTGTGCAACGTTATCTGACGGTCAAAATGGCCGAGCTAAAGAATCGTTTAGATATCATCGGATATAGGTTGCGAAACGCTTTTGCTTCTAGTTAAATTTACTGGTGACTAAAGTTGTTTTGTTTATCTCTATTTTATTAAGTTGTATTTGTTCAAATAGCTTTGCTAGTTCATACAGGGTTCCACTTGAATTTATAATTAAATGTGAAGCCAATGAATGCAAAAAAGAAGGCTTTTTCGCGACATACAAAAGAAAATGTGATGTGTGTAAACATCAGCTTAGTATGCCAAGCGATTCAAAAATATTTAAATTGAATCAAGATGTAGAACTACCAAAAGAAAATGGTAAGATTCTGGACGGCTTTTACGCGATCTCATCAGATTGGGAAACGCCATTAGTTGCGCATGATGACGGATTAAAATACTCAAAATGTTTTAATCTGACCGAAAGGGATGAAGTTGTAATTAAGTGTAAAAATACTTATTTAAAAAAATTGAACTTCCTAGCTACTGAATCGCTCACTAGTGTTCAAGCTAGTTATATTGCTGAATCCAAAAAATTGGACATCATACATTTTTCTATTTTTACTTTGCCCATGATTTTGTTTATTATGCTTATTATTCTAAATTCCATTCCGTTTCAATTTCGTCACAAATCAAAGTTAAAATACATAATCGGTTTTTTAGCTTTTATTGGCATATTTAGCGTAATTAGCATTAGCCATAGCCCATTTTTCGGCATAGGAACTGTTGGTGTAATATATTATTTTATTCTAGGTCTGATTTTCGCATTTAGAAAACTAAAACGTCTTTTTTTGAAACATTAATAGCTCATAACCTGTTGAAACTTCATAAGTAAAAAATTTGCCTTGTTATTTATCGCCCAAACTATAAACTAGTTTGTAACACAAACCGATAAATATATCGAGGAGGCTTTATGACAGATAAATCAAATAACTTAAACGCGCAAAGTGATCTGGCTTACGTGCAACGGTTGTTGCAAAGAATTGAAAACCAAGAATCTTCAGTACCAATGAATAAATTCGCAGCGGATGCTAATATCTTTTTTCAGGGAATTTGTTTAGTTCTCGCATTAATTTTTCTAGCTATTGAATTGACGACGAATTCGCAAATCACAAATAACATGTTACAGGCCAATCAAGACAGTGAACTGGGCGTGTTGGGTATGAAGACTGTCTTATTTATTTTAGGTAGCGCCATGGCTTTGTTTTATTATATATCTTGGAGAGCTTCGAAAAACGCTGATCGTGATTACACCAGCTATCTTGAACATAATTTCAAAAATCTAAAAAACTTATCATTAGTTTCTGATCTCAGTGTTAAATTCGCAGTTTTATTTTTAATCGTCATCGGCGGGGAAGCCCAGTATGTCAGTTTAATACTTGTTTTATTTATGGCCGATTATTTGATACAAAGTCGATTTTTTCATTTACCAGCAAAGCTATCAATGATCTTGGGTTTAATGTGTTTTGGCTTGGCAGCAACTTTATTTGTCATGAAAGATGCTAGCTTAATTTATGCTTTAGGAATTTTTGTACTATTAGCGACGGCTTCAGTGGTGAATCTTCTTAAAAATAAACGTTCAGTCGTAAAAGCCTAAGGATTGTTTTTATGAAAAAAGCGATTGATCTGATTAATACAATTAATCCATTACTGCTAGACCGTGCAAGACTTGGAATTATGGTCACTTTGGTTAATGCAAAAGAATCCATTGATTTTAATTTCTTGATCGATGCTCTTGATTTAACAAAAGGTAATTTATCAAGCCACTGTCAAAAACTTGAAGAGGGTCAGTTGATAAAAGTCACAAAAACTTTTGTCGATAAAAAACCAAAGACCACTTACGAATGCACGAATCTAGGTCGCCAGGAAATCAAAAACTATTTAAAACAGATCGAATCTGTTTTGAAAAATAACAACTAGAGGTTTTTTTATGAAAACAATAATGAAGATAATCATCTGCGGATTTATTTTCTTTTATATAGTTGGCTTGCGTATCAATTATGAATTAAAAAGAGCACATGCAACCAGTGCTGAAATTTGTGATCAAGCCCTCGTCGGTCAAAAATTTGAATTCAAAAAGCTTATCGAAAAATATGAAGGTAAGGGTGTTAAGTTTTACTTTAGAAAAGATAATGGGCAAACTAAAATGTGGTCTGGGAAAACGTTAGATGCAGAAGACGTTGCAGTTTTAACTGATATGACAGGGCACTTTACTTTTGAAATTCACAAGGGTTTTGTGAATTATAAATGTTGGATTAATTTAAAAAATGGGATTATCGAAAGTAAATGGCTACCTAGTTTTGTAAGTTAAGCAAAGCCGTTGAATCTGTTTTGAAAAATAATAACTAGAGGTTTTTTTATGAATATAATCAAGAAAATATTAGTTTTAACAGTAAAAATATTTAGCTATGGAATTGCTTTTTGTGTCGTGGTGCTTATTGGCTTTGTAATTTACATACCCTACAGTGAACAATCAATTCGAACTGAAATCTGCGACCAGGCGATTATAGGTCAGAAATTAGAGTTCAAAGTGCTTATTGAAAAATACATAGCTAAAGGAGTGTACTTTAGTTTCAATAAAGAAAATGAGCAAAGTAAAATACTGTCGGGAAAAAAGTTGGATGCAGAAGACGTTGCATATTTGACTGACATGACAGGACGCTTTTCTTTTAGAGTTTCGCGAGGCTATGGACATCGCATTTGTCAAATCTATTTAAAAAATGGAATTGTTGAAAGTAAAAAACTGACTGGCTTTGATTAAAATTAAAAAGTCACCCAAGCCGAAAGATCTTATATGATGGATTACAAGACTAAATTTCGCCTTCAATAATTTCAATTGAAGAAATAACCGACGGGTTGTCTGATTCGAGAAATTTAATTTTCATTCGTGTTTTTTAAAAAATATGAAAGGGTTACTAGGGCAGCTTCTCAGCCTGCTGATCTTGAAGATAAAACTTCACCATTTTTTTTGACTTCAATAATCATATGATGCTCCATCGGTTTTTCTATAGTTTATAATATTTTGAATAATGATACTGCTCAGATTGTTAGTCTGGGAATGTTTTTAAACAGCCCCAGACATAAAAATGCTAAACTAAAACGTTACCCCTGCTGAAAGATCAAGTAACAGGCCTGATTGCAATTTAGTTTTTGATTCCGATCCAAATGA
>JANOOI010000153.1:0-4034 GCA_031421235.1 Bdellovibrio sp. | reverse complement strand
AATTCGCAGGCTTCTTTAACTTGTTTTGTTGATAGGGGTGAATCCATATCTAAAGCTTCAAGAATTAATCGCATATTTCTGGATTGATTTTTATTTCCGTTCAAAATCATGTCATAAGTTTTTGCAGTTTCGAAATAAGCTAAAAGCTGCACAAATAATTTTTTCGAGAAAAAAGTCGCTCTGTTTTGAAACCATTTTGAATACACAACTTCACCAGACTTAGATAATTGTTCACGCGAATGCCATAATTGCACTACTCGGTTATCTGCGTCTTCGGTCCATTCCCAGCGCATGGTGGTGCGGGGGTAAAGGGCTTTCCATAATGACATAATATCAGGTTTATTTTTAATGGGGAAAACCATCAAGCAATGATGCTGATTTATCATATCAATTTGCCTTTTAAGTTTATCTGTTAACAACATGTTTGTACACACTTCCATGACTTAATTAAACTAAGTAAACTTTTCTAACTTTTTAACTAATTGCAAATAGTGCCAGCATTGGATCTGATCTATTTCACGTTCCAATAAATCCTGAGAAATTAAGATTTGTGGACATTTCTTTTGGAATTGTTTATCAAGGTCTTTACTGAGTAGCACAAGTGACTTTGTGTCTGAATCAATAACTGACTGAGTTGATTTAATTTCTACGAGTAATGGAGAATTTCTCGGTCTTGATATAATAAGATCAATTTCAACATCATCTTTTGTACTCAGATAGTTCAATGTCCAATCAAGCCTATTATATTCAATGAACTTTTTAATTTCTAAAACTATAAAAGCCTCGAAAATTGAGCCATAATATGAATTATGCTCTATCAGCGGAATTGAAAGAGTTTTTTCAATAGCGCGGGCAATTCCCGTATCAATAAAGTAAAACTTTTCAGCAAATTTGACTTGTTTACGAATTGATGTGTGAAATCCAGGAAGCCGAAAACCTAACAATGTATCTTCTAAAATTTCAAAATAGGATTCAATTGTCGAGGACTCAACACCTACTTGCTTTGCAATTTTAGATTTATTTATAATTTTTGTATTCATCTGCGCTGCTATATTTAAAAATTTTCTAAATGGTTCAATTTTTCGTACCCATTGCTCTTGTTGAATTTCTTTTTCAATATAGGTTATCACATAAGATTTTAAATATTCGGTGGACTCAATTTCTAGGTTCGCAAAATAAGCATCCGGTAAAAGTCCCCGTTCTAATGCTTTTTGTAAAGAAAAGTCATTACCCAGCTCGTGCATAGAGAATGGATACATGTGATAAACAGAAGCCCTTCCCGCCAGTAGATTTGTACCTTTTTGCTTAAGTCGTCTTGCACTTGAACCCGTAAAAACAAATATCCGCTTTGATTTTGAAATAAGGTCATGGGCAATATCCAGCAAAGCAGGAATCCTTTGAACCTCATCAATAATAACAACTTTCTTTAAATTTTCCCGCGAGGTCACAAAGTCATAGAATTTTTTTGGATCCAGCAAAAATATTTCATAATGGTTAGGATCAAGCAGATTGATATACAGAACATTAGGGTCATTCAAATGCTCTCGTAACCATGTGCTTTTACCGACCCCGCGGGGGCCAAACATGAAAAAGCTGCGTGATTTTAATGGCTTAATAGATCTATTGACCATACACTGAAATTATCCGCTATTTTTAGTGTATGGTCAATATTTAAATTGAAGTGGAATTCGGATTAGGGTTGAATCTTTGTGGTGAGTTGAAAATACGCTGAGTTGAAATGGTTACTATTTAATACTCGCGCCCTTCGGCATCCATGCATTTAAACTGAGCCGATGCAGTGACCAAAGCTGTTTGTTCATCTGTTATAATAGCTGTTTTGGAAATCCGAATAGGCAGAATGCTTTCTCTTACATTAATTTTTGAGCAAATCGTTAAAGCTGATTTCCACATTCTCGCCTCTGCTGCTCTAGCGGTACTTGGCTGATAATAGAACAAAGTTTCAGAATTTTTTACGGTAAATGTTCCTGCAAATGACCATGACGTTATAATCCCAATCACTAAAAAAATAAGCATATTTTTCATTTTGATATCTCCTCGACTGATATGTCGGTTATAGTAAATTATTGAGTTTGAGCTGTTTCTATGGATCTCGTGCAAAGGCTCTCTGGTGTCGAACCGCCAGTGCAAAAACCAGTGCAAACTGTGTGTGTTTTTTTCATATATTCTCCTTAAAATAAGAAGTACTCGAATTAATTATATAAGTAAAATATGATTAAACTTATATTTAAAATAGGCAAACACTTATGTAATGTAGGTTGCGAGATGTTAGCCTTTTCTGGAGGATACTTGATACAATGAGCACAGGCTTTCAGTTTCTTGCCAAAAAAAATAGTTGTACACAAGCCGTTGGTTTTTGGAACAAATACTGCAAAACAATAGCAAGTACGCTCATTAAACAGCTATATGGCTTGAGAGGATCAGTATGAGGTTTTTAATCTCCGTAGTTTGTCTAATGTCTATTTCTTTTTCAGTCGTCGCATCACCTACAGAGTCCGCTATAGAGTTATTTAATGCTAGATTAACTAATGAGAAAAATTGTCTGGATACGAAAACTTTAGCTAGTGTATTCAGTAAAATAGGGGTTTCGCATCAAACAGGCTATAAAGTGGATTTGTGCAACTTAAAAGATCCTTTTACCAGAGGACTTCTGGCTTTATTAATGTTGCACAAGTCAGATATAAAAATGCCTGGGCAGAAAATATCATATTTTGATTTTCTATTAAAAAACGTATCTTTTGTTAGATTCTCATCTTGTGCGTCCACACCTGGAACTGATGCTTTCACTGAGCCTGACAGTCGGGAAATGAGAGATGTTTTTTTATGCTTAGATAAAATAAATCGATATAGCCTAATCTACTTGATGTCTACTTTTATTCATGAGGCTAGGCATCTTGAAGAAGATGATAATCAGCATATTGAGTGCGAACGCGGTGTTAATAAAAGTATGCGCTCTTGTGATAGAAGTCTTTCGGAACTAAGAACCATTGGAACTCAGTATTGCTTTCTCAAGAAAGTAAAAGATAATAGTGTTTTCACCCAAGCTGCACAAGTAGATGCGAATTACTACATGGCTGGAATGCGAGATCAATTCGTGAATGATAAATCAGAGCCGAATTGTGACTAATAACCCCTTATCAGCCAAACAACCACTGATCATCAAACTCAGGAATCACTGAAAATGAATAGATCGAATTTCAATTTACATCGATGTTGCACAATTTTTTATTTCAGTAACCAAGTTTTGTAGCCACGGTACTTTAGAAATATCTTTTCGATAGCAAAGATGAAACTTACGATTTAATAGTGAGCCTATCGATATCGGGAATACGTGGTTTGCAGATTCATTTATTTTAGTATGCGATGGTAATATGACCCAGCCTTGACCCTGATGAGCCATACGCGCCAATGTTGTATAATTGGGATATGTTCGATAAATATGCAGGTCTTTTAAATTCATGTTCCACGATTTTAAAACGCTTTCAATGACTGTATCATGTTCTTTATATTGTAAGAATGGCAGAGCAATCACTTTTTGAATCAGTGCAGATTCTGTGTTGGGCTTTGATTTCAATAACGATTTTGAAACGGCAATCTTAAAACTATTTAATAAAAATGGTTTCATAACAATTTCGGTAGAATCAATTCCAGTATGCAATAAAGCAATTTCAGCCTTACGATGAAGGACTGCATCTAATGCATTTTCATTATCCATGGGTATAAATAGGATACGACCATTAAATTTCAAGTTAATAGCTAGCATTTCTAGTAGTTCACCGCGCCCACAAATGCGGACTTCGATATTTTCTGGATTAGAAAATAGCAGATTTGTATGTTCGATCAGTTCTTGAGTCTGATTAAATTTAGGATTTAAAGCATCAAATAGCGCATGCCCATAAGTGGTAAGAATTTTCTTTCGGCCATCAAAAGCAAATACTTTATGAGGTAATAAATCTTCAAACTGGATCATCTGTTTAGACAGCGTCGATTGTGTAATTTTCAGTTTATCTGCAGCC
>JANOOI010000152.1:0-5257 GCA_031421235.1 Bdellovibrio sp. | reverse complement strand
AAACGAAGACTAAATAAAAAAATAACAACTACGGAAAATCTAGATGCTGCATCAGAACCAAGTTCTTCTCCTGAAGTAAGCTCTAAGCCAGAATCTGCACCAGTTCAGAAGACTGAAGCCGCATCAGCTGCGCAAGATTCTGCACCTGCTGTAACTCAGTCCGCGCCGGCGGCTGCTACAGCTATTCAAGCAACAACTTCCGCAACGACAACGACTGAACCTAGATCTGATGTGAAATCAGATTCTTCGTCTGGCCCGCGTCGTGAATTCAGAAAGTTCGATAATAACCGCAGCAGCAACAATCCAAGCAGTGGCGGTCGACACCATAACAACAATAACAATCAAGGTCGCTACAGCAATAATAACAACAATAATCCACGCCGTGACCATCGTGATAATCACAACAACCGTGATAATCGCCACGAAGCTATCGAACGTGATCATCAAATTCAAAATCAAACACAGCCACCAATTCAATCTCATTCTCATCATGAGGCTGAAATTGATTTAGCCGATATCAACTTAAGTGAAGAAGAAAAAAGCTGGCTCAATTCTAAGGACCTAAAATCTAAAAACATCCAAGTTTTAACAGATTTGGCTTCGAAATTAAAAATCGAAAATGCAGCCGGCATGCGCCGTCAAGATATGGTCTTTGAAGTTCTAAAACGAGCTGCTAAATTAGGTGATATTTTCGGATCGGGTGTTCTTGAAATTCTACCAGATGGTTACGGATTTTTAAGATCTCCAGATTATAATTATTTACCAGGACCAGATGACATTTATGTATCACCTTCACAGATGCGTAAATTCGGTTTACGTACAGGTGATTTAGTAACTGGAACAGTTCGCCCACCTAAAGAAGGCGAACGTTATTTCGCTTTAACAAAAGTGGATTCTTTAAATTATGAATTACCAGAAGCTTCGAAAGACAAAATTTTATTTGATAACTTAACGCCGCTTTATCCTGAAAAACAATTAAAGCTTGAAAACAAACAAAGCGAAATGACAACACGAATTGTCGATATGATGGCGCCGATGGGTAAAGGCCAACGGGCCCTTATCGTTGCTCCGCCGAAAACGGGTAAAACAGTTTTATTACAGAACATTGCCAATGCAATCACAACAAATCACCCTGAAGTTAAATTAATTGTTCTTTTGATTGATGAACGACCAGAAGAGGTCACCGACATGCAAAGAACTGTTAAGGGCGAAGTTGTCAGTTCGACATTCGATGAACCACCAACTCGTCACGTTCAAATTGCCGAAATGGTTTTAGAAAAAGCAAAACGTTTAGTTGAACATAAACATGACGTGGTTATTCTTTTAGATTCTTTGACAAGATTAGCCAGAGCTTACAACACTGTTGTTCCACCATCAGGTAAAATCCTGTCCGGCGGTGTGGATTCAAATGCGCTTCATAAACCAAAACGATTTTTCGGCGCAGCTAGAAATATCGAAGAAGGTGGTTCGTTAACAATTATTGCAACAGCTTTAATTGATACTGGATCAAGAATGGACGAAGTCATTTTCGAGGAATTCAAAGGGACTGGTAATTCAGAAATTCAATTAGATCGTAAATTAATGGAAAAACGTATTTTCCCATGTATGGACATCAATAAATCGGGAACTCGAAAAGAAGATTTATTAATTGAAAAAGGTGACTTAAGTCGTCTTTGGATCTTAAGAAAAGTTCTTGCGCCAATGAATGTTGTGGAATCAATGGAATTTCTTATGAATAAATTAGAAAAAACAAAAACAAACGCAGACTTCTTGAAGAGTATGAATGGATAATCAGTCTAAAAATCAAAAAGAGGAAAGTTTATTTAATAAAATAAAAATTCCTCTGATTATTTTTATAGTTGGTCTAGTCCTTGTTTTTGCTTTACTCAAAATTTTTAATTTAACAGATCGGGCCTATTTTAATTCTGATGCCACAATAGCTGAATCGCTAAATCCTGAAAGCTTTCAAGCACCCGCGGAAATTTCTTCTGAAATCCAAATTGAATGTCAAAATTCAGCAGAAAAAATAGAATCAATAGCCAATTGTGACAATCAACAAACTGAATATCTAAATCATGTTCAAACTTGTTTAAACGCGCAGTATGCAACCGATTCTTCAGAGGGTAAATTTGGTGATCTTGTTTTCAAAATCGCATCGTGCTACATCGCAGACAACAATAAAGATAAAGCGTTGACGCTATTACAAAAAGCCCAAAGCTTCGGATCTTGGGACATTTACACCGGCCCTATTTCTTGTAATTCTGATGTGGCTATTACGGCATGGACAGAGTCTTTAAACAAAGAAAACTCTTTCGCTTGTGTTGCTAAAAATGATTTAAATGGATTAATTTCTGATTTACAGAACCAAAACTTTACAACTTTGAATAAAACTTTATTTCCTGCTAAAATTTTGCAATTCGGAATTTTGGACTCTGATGTGACCTGCCCAGATTCTTACAAGAAGATTAAGAGCACTTTAGAAAGCCTATACAAACAGAATATTAAGGCTGAGTTGATGACTGCAGACGATCAAACGTCTGCTAAAGACGCAGGTCTAGAGACGGTCTATATAAACCTTTCAAAGGACAGCCAGCAGATGGGTTTATTGAAGTTTTCACTAAATAGTGAGAACTGTTTAGTTTTTGAGTCGTTATTGCTGACTAATTCAGAATCACAATAATGCAAAATGCCTTAATTTTACGCTTAGACAGATCTTTTTTTGTGATTTTTTGTTGAGCATGGACTGAAAATTGTGTTATCACCTAAGTCTTTGAAATTTATAATAATAAAGAGGAATTTATGAAACCAGGACTACACCCCAAATTAAAAACTGTCGTATTCAAAGATATGTCTTGTGACTACGCGTTTATTGGTACAACAACTTTAGATTCTAAAGAAACAACTAAATGGACTGATGGAAAAGATTATCCATTAGTTAAAGTTGAGATTTCTTCAGCTTCTCATCCATTTTATACTGGCAAACAACGTATAATGGATACTGAAGGTCGTATCGATCGTTTTAACAAAAAATACGGTAAATTAACTAAGTAGTTAATCTTATTTTTTTTAATAAAGTAAAGCGGCCAACTTGCGCCGCTTTTTTATTTTTTAAAAATGACTAAGTCATTACCTCTTTAATTTTTTGTTTTAAACGGAGACCCGAAACATGTTTTCAAAGTTAGATTCAGTTGAATCACGATACGAAGAAGTCAGTCTGTCTTTACAAAGACCTGATATTGCTTCTGATCAAAAACGCTATCGCGCTTTAATGAAAGAACTAGCTGATCTAGAAAAAATTGTAGTTTTGTACCGTGATTTCAAAAAAAAATCGGCTGCTCTAAAAGAAAATAAAGATCAATTCACAAATGAATCAGATTCTGAAATGAAAGAAATGTTCCGTGAAGACATTAAAACATTAGAAGCTGAACTTCCTATTATTGAAGATAAATTAAAAATCTCTTTGATTCCTAAAGACCCTAATGATGATAAAAATATCTTACTTGAAATTCGTGCTGGCGCTGGTGGCGATGAGGCTTCGCTTTTTGCCGATGAATTATTCCGTGGTTATGCAAGCTATGCTTCAACACAAGGCTGGAAAGCTGAATTAATGTCTTACACTGACGGAAACGTCGGCGGCGCAAAAGAAGTCATCGCGATGATTTCTGGCGAATCAGTCTATTCAAAAATGAAATATGAATCAGGTGTTCACCGTGTACAACGTGTTCCTAAAACTGAATCTGCAGGGCGTATTCATACTTCAACAGTAACGGTGGCTATTATTCCTGAAGTTCTAGCTGTAGATATTAAAATTGATATGAAAGATATTACGATTGATGTTATGCGCGCCAGCGGTGCCGGTGGTCAGTCAGTTAATAGAACTGAGTCGGCTGTCAGGCTTCATCATAATCCCACCGGAATTTTAGTGCATTGCCAAGAAGGTAAATCACAAAATGCCAATAAAGAACGAGCTTTTCAAATTCTGGCTGCAAAATTACAAGCTCTTGAAGATGATAAAAGATTAAAAGAAGCTTCCGATGCTAGGCTTGATCAAATCGGAACCGGTGATCGTTCGGAACGCATCAGAACATATAACTTTCCACAGACCCGTATTACGGATCACCGCATTGGATTAACAATTCATCAGTTAGACTCGGTCATGAGCGGATCATTTGAAATCCTTATAGATCCGCTCATTGCTAACTTTCAAGCTGAAGCTTTGAAAAAACAGGCTGTTAATTAGTTGTCATGAAATTAAATGAAGTTCTGACGAAATCTATCCAGTTCTTTAAAGATAAAAAAATAGAAACCGCACGCTTGGATGCTGAGATCTTAATTTCCCATGCCTTGAAAATTCCCCGAATACAGCTATATGTAAAATATGATCAGCCGTTGACTGAAAATGAAATTACGTTATGTCGTGAATTTGTTAGACGCCGCAGTCTTGGTGAACCCGTGGCTTACATCACCGAAGATAAAGGTTTTTACGGATTAAATTTTAAAGTCAAATCTGGTGTTTTAATCCCAAGACCAGAAACAGAATTAATTGTCGATGAAGTTTTAACTGATCACAAAAAAAAATCGACTTCTGTAATAATGCGTGTTCTTGATTTAGGCTCGGGCACGGGCTGCATTGGGTTATCAATACTCAAAAATATTCCCCAAGCTGAATTAATAACAATTGAAAAATCACGAGTTGCTTTTGAAGTTTTAACTGAAAATATTAAATTACTAGAACTAACTGATCGCGTAAAAGCAATTCATAATGATGTCCTTAAAGTAGATTTATCTGAATTCGAAAGATTTGATTATATTGTTTCTAATCCCCCGTATATTGATCAAAATGACAAACAGACTGAACAGTTTGTTAAAAAATATGAACCTCACGAGGCTTTGTTTTCACTAGATCAAGGGCTATCAGATATAAAATCTTGGGCAGCACAGTACAGCCATTTAGTAAAACCTGATGGACTTATTTTATTTGAAATGGGTTATCAACAAGGATCTGCAGTGAAATCCTATTTCGAGAATTTACAAATATTTAAGACTGTGGATGTTATAAAAGACTTGTCTGGACTTGATCGAATCATCAAAGCCAGAGCATAATAATATTTTAGATTCACTTAAATTTTTAAGCCCTATTTTTATTGATTGGAATTTTTATGGATAAAATGCTAGTTACCAGTGGTTCAGTTTTAAATGGTTCAGTTGAAGTCAGCGGAGCAAAAAATGCAGCACTCCCTATTTTATTTTCTACGTT
>JANOOI010000151.1:0-1707 GCA_031421235.1 Bdellovibrio sp. | reverse complement strand
TCGCCGGCCGCCGCTTCCTTGTAAAAACATTCTTCGTGTTGATCTGTTAAATTTCATAAATGCGCCCTTAGACCAATTCAGTTAAATATTTAGCTCTAAAAAAATTTCTATAAAATCGGTAATTTATATTTATATTGTTTTAAATCTGTTGCTTTAACAACATTAACGAGTTCGTTATAATTATATTTGCCAACAACTGGCGTTTCAGTCCACGCATGACCAAACCCACCAAGAGGTGTTGTTATATTCGTATTTAAAGCACCGAGATCAGTCCGATTTAAAAACTGTTGGTTGATTGAGTTATCTTCATAATCAGCTGGGCTTAGTCCCATTGATTGTAAGATCGTAGTTAACAGTCGATTATAGTGAACACCATACCAGTTATTAGAAAACTTTGGATCACCAGGTATTTTGTTGTAAAGATCTGCGCCTGATTGTGCACCTTTTGCTCTGTCAGAGTAATCAATGTATTTACCTGATGTAATGTTTCCACCAGCATTACCGAACAAAATAGCCGGATGTGAAGCTGATCCATGAACTTGACCACTTTCAGTCGTATGATAAATTAATGAATTATACAAATACGATTTACCATTTGATGGATCAATAGCTTCAGATAAATTTTTAACTAATGGAATTGTTAAATTATCAAATGCAAGTTTTTGTCTTTGGTTCATGCGCTGCCAATTAAATTTACCGTTTACACTACCAAAAGTTTCATGGCTTGTGATTTGATGGTCAAAAGCTAAACCATCATGAACATTTTCATATAAAAAATTATGTACACCAAATGTTCTAGCTGTATCGCAAATAATTGATAATGTGATCAAATCAGCCAAAAATTTATAATCGGCTGATTTAGAAATATCCCACATTCCTGAATCTTTGTAGGGACTGGTCATATAAAAATTTTTATACTGACAAGAATTCGTACTAACTGCGACAAGTGACTTCTGTACATCGCTAAATTTATCCATTGCATTTTGCAAAACTAACTTATCAGATGCGCTTATGTTTTTACTATTGTTGATTCGATTGTAGTCACCAATAACTCTGTTTAAAACATCTCCTCTAGGGTTCAGCAATGCTGTTTGCCCGCTTTCGGGGTAGGTTCCATTACTAAAAAGACCGTTGTATATAGTTGAAAAATATCGATCGTATCTGGTAGCGTTTATTATTGTTCCGTCTGCAGATTTGATTTGTGAGCTAGATCCTGTCAAACCCAGCAATGCCGTAGGTCTATTTAAAGGATTAAATAATTTATTGGCATTTAAAACTTGATCGACCGTTTGAATTCTTTTAAATTCTACTGGATGATCAACTTCTAATCCACCAAACTTAACAGCCCATGAATGTCCGTCACGACTCATAAAATCTAATCCGCGTAGGATATTCATACTTTCTAAATAGGGGCTAGCTACACTTCCGTATAATGGAGCTAAAACTGACGCATTCGTTGGCGCGAAGTCTCGTAAATTTTGCCAACGCACATTGTGATGTCCGTTAACCCCCGCAACAACATTTGTTGGTTGTGCTAAATTATAAATATTTGAACCATCGTTGGGTAACCAACTTGAGTTGTGACCAATTTCATAACTTGAACGAATTGATATATATCTTCTGATCGGCGAACCTGTTGATTGCGCCCAAGCTTCGCTTGGCAATAGTGAAGATAAAAACGGGATGCTGACAAGTGCTCCGCCGCTT
>JANOOI010000150.1:0-1706 GCA_031421235.1 Bdellovibrio sp. | reverse complement strand
TAAAATTAAAAAATCAGTTTTTAATGAAATGTTAGAATTAATTTTTAAGTAGTTCTAACGTTAGTTCTTTTCCTAAAGTCACACCGGGTTGATCAAAAGCATTAATATTTTCATGTTCGCCTAAAGTGCCAACGATCAATTGAAAATACATGAACATATAACCTAAAGTTTTTGATTTATTGCTATCATCGATATGAAAAAAAGCTGTTGATACTTCATTTTGCATTAATGCTTTTTCAGTAGCCAATGCCTGATTATGAATTAAATCACCGTACGGACGATTATTCATAAACTGGATTTCATTAAACACATTTGAAAGAACTGTGTGTTGTGATTTTTCAGCTGATAAAAAACTGTAAAACGAAACAAATTTATTTTTTGTTCCGTGGGCGACTTGCTGTAAAATCGAATGTTGATCGCAAGCACCGATCGCTGACATCGGTGTACTAAAATCCGGAGCTTTTTCACCTAAACGATTTGTTTTTTTACCTAAAGATTCAGCCCATAATTGCTGAAGCCATCCGCCGAACCAACGATAATTTGAATGGTAAAACCAAAATAAAGTAATGATTTCATTTCTTTTAAAAGATTGTAAAAATAAATCACAGGCTTCAACAACTGAGTCTTTATCTTTAACAGCTTCAGCAGCCCCTGTTTTCATATCAGAAATAGATAAACCACAAAGGCCAGCAATCAAAAGCCCTACAGGAGTGAGCACCGAAAACCGGCCACCAACATCTAGGGGAACTTCTAAATGAGGGCGGTTATTTTTTTTAGCTAATATCGCTAACGGATTATCGACTTTTTCAGTGATAAAATAACTTTGCCCAATTAAATCTAGCCCAGCTGCAGTCATTAAGTTTTCGATTAAAGAATAATTCCATAAAATTTCAATTGTAGAACCACTTTTTGAAACGATAACAAAAGCTGTTTTTTTCAGATTATTTTTTACATTGGCCCAAACATTTTCAAATTCAATAGCATCAACATTATCTAAAAAATGAATATTCTTACAGTTTGTGATCTCAGCGATAGCCCGCGCTCCCATTGAACTTCCACCAATGCCGATGATGACAAATTGGCTGTACTCTTTGCTTAGTTTTTGGGCTAAAGAATCTGATTCATCAAAAAGATGCGAACGTTCAGGGATTTGGGTAAA
This sequence comes from Bdellovibrio sp., assembly GCA_031421235.1. GTDB lineage: Bacteria > Bdellovibrionota > Bdellovibrionia > Bdellovibrionales > Bdellovibrionaceae > Pseudobdellovibrio. The sequence continues at coordinate 547 of JANOOI010000150.1, read as the reverse complement.
ACCGATGTTTTTCAAAGCTAAAAGTTGATCGAATGAAGAATTTATAGACTGAGTTTGTGCATTTACATTGTTAGAAGCGCCAGAAGTTGTTTCGTTGTGTGCCTGTTTTTGCTGAATTCGTGTAATTATGTTCATGGGGCGTTTTATACACTGCTTTTGTATTGATTGAAAAGTGTAATTTGCATAATCTGAAAATGAAGCATCTGTGCAGGATGGCTCACTAATTATGAGGGGAATGTTATGAAATTAATCGCACTTGTTTTCGGCTTAGTCATCACACTTTGTTTAGCACAAAATGGTTTTGCTCAAGTTTATCAAAGTTTAAATCAGAATAAAAACTACAACCAAAATCATAATCCAACCCTCTTGTTTCAGATCAATAAAAATATGTTGAACTATGACGCTTCAACTTTTAACAACTGGCTTGACGGTCAAGTTGTCACATCAGAAAAAAAACTTTTAGAAGCCATGTCATATCCAGACACAGCACGTGGTGCTGTCATTGCTAGTCCATCAAAAGAAAGACCAGATTATTACTATCACTGGG
>JANOOI010000149.1:0-8176 GCA_031421235.1 Bdellovibrio sp. | reverse complement strand
ATCTTGGCAAAAACTCGTACGACAATAATCTTTATTAATCAAATTAGACTAAAGATTGGTGTAATGTTTGGTAATCCTGAAACAACAACAGGTGGTAATGCACTTAAGTTTTATTCTACTGTACGTTTAGATGTACGTCGTATTGGTGCCATCAAAAATGGTGAAGAGGTCGTAGGAAACAGAACCGCAGTTAAGGTCGTCAAAAATAAAATGGCTCCGCCTTTTACAAAAGTCGAATTTGATTTAATGTACGGAGAAGGTATTTCTGAAGAAGGTGATATCTTAGATCTTTCTGTGACTGCAAACATGGTTGAAAAAGCTGGTGCGTGGTATTCATATAAAGGTGAACGCTTAGGTCAAGGCCGTGATCAAGCCAAAGAATTTTTAAAAGTAAATGTGGCTATCAAGGAAGAATTACGTAAAGCGATCTTAAGCAAAAACGGAATTGGCCAATTACTTTTAACAGCGGATATGTCTGATGCTGTTGCTGGTGAAGCGTCAGTTGAATTAGATCAACCAAAGAAAAGCAAAAAAGCTAAAGAAACGGTAGCAGCTGCTGCAATACCAAAAGAAAAATTAAACTAGTTTAAAATTCGTTTGATCTAATTGGTTTATCGAATGGCAGAAGCCTTAGGTTTAAAGACCTAGGGCTTTTTTTATATCTGAAGCTAATTCATGGGGTTCAGATTTTGGTGCATAGCGATTTATAACTTCGCCGTCTTTGCCAACTAAAAATTTGGTGAAATTCCATTTAATCATTTCAGTGCCTAAAATTCCTTTGGCATTTTCTTTTAAAAACTGAAAAGTAGGTTCAGCTTTTGCGCCATTCACGTCAACTTTAGACATGATTGGAAATGTAACACCAAAGTTTAACTGACAAAACGACTGAATTTCTGAATCAGAACCTGGTTCTTGGGCGCCAAACTGATTGCAGGGAAAGCCTAAAATCACTAGTCCATCGTTTTTGAATTTTTGATAAAGATCTTCTAAGCCTTTATACTGTGGAGTAAAGCCACATTGACTGGCCACATTAATAATCAAAACAACTTTACCTTTATATTGATCTAAATTGTGCTCTTGATTTTTGGCATCTTTAACTACGAAATCATGTAATTTTTTAGACATAAGTCCCTCATAAGTAGAAACTATCATACCATCGAAATTATGACTTAATAGGGTAAAGTGATTTTTTTTTTGCTATATTTTAACTATCCATTAAAATTGGGGTAATTATGTCGTTAAACACAAATTTAAATAACAATTCGACTGGTCCTGTAATCGGTAATCTAACTAGAAATCCGAATCTTTCCGCGCCAAAAATTGATCGATCAACGACAAACGAAGTTTCAAATAAATTTGGCGAGCAATGGTGGACAGGCACACATCCAGAAAAAACTGTTGGCTTTAGCGTAGCTAAAAATTATTTAGCAGCGCTGCCTTTAATTAATTTGGACATATGCACAAGGCAAGACGTACTAGATTACTTTAATAACACATGGACTTTAACTGAGATTTTATTTTCTAGTTTAAAACATGAATCAACGTATATTCGTCCTCCGTATCATCAATTAAGACATCCCCTTTTATTTTATTACGGACATCCGGCCGTATTGTATTTAAATAAACTGCGCTTAGCTGGTCTTGTGGATAAACCAGTGGATTTATACTTAGAGAAAGTATTAGAAACCGGCGTTGATGAAATGAGCTGGGATGACATGGCCAAGAATGAAATGGAATGGCCTTCAGTCAGCGATGTTAAAAACTATCGTGAAAAAATCTATAGCATTGTGGTCCAGGTCATTCAAACACACCCTGATTTAGATTTAGCAGCAAGACAGAAATCAAAAATAAAATTAAATCTTGATCATCCACTGTGGTCACTATTTATGGGCTTCGAGCATGAAAAAATTCACTTTGAAACTTCAAGTGTACTGATGCGTGAATTGCCGATTGAGCTTGTTGAGACACCAAAATACTGGGCACCTATCTCAAGTGTTAATAAATTGCCAGCTGGCAAAGATATAGAAATGAACAACCAGTGGATAAATATTAAAGGTGAAAAAATATCTTACGGAAAAAACAGAGATGTTCCTAGTTTTGGTTGGGATAATACATATGGAATTAGAAAAAATGAAACATCTGATTTTCAAGTCACCGAAAAATTAATTTCCAATAAAGAATATTTTGAATTTGTTTCAACCGGGGCTTACCAGCAGGATAAATACTGGCAAAAAGAAGGTCTCATGTGGAGAAAGTTTCGCAATACCAAGCGACCTACATTTTGGGTGGCCTATGGCCCTGAAGGCTTGCACGATTACAAATTAAGAACAGTTTTCGAAATTATAGACATGCCGTGGGACTGGCCAGCAGAAGTTAACTTTCATGAGGCTCAAGCTTACTGCCGTTGGAAACAGGAAAAAGATCAATCTAAATTACATTATAGATTAATTACTGAAGCCGAACACGTCACTTTAAGAAAAAATTTAAAAAATGATGAAGTTCTTCAAAAAAATTCTTATTCGTTAGTTGAAAATCAAAAACCGCAATATAATTTTAATTTTCAGTATTCTTCGCCTTCATCAGTTGGGGAATTTCCATCATTGATCACTGATAAAAATAATCAATCTAAAAAAGTTTATGATTTGTTTGGTAATGTTTGGCAATGGGCTGAAGATCAATTCAACCCATTGCACGAATTCCAAGTGCATAAATTATATGATGATTTTTCTACGCCTTGTTTTGATGGAAAACATCAAATGATATTGGGCGGAAGTTTTATCAGTTGTGGTCATGAAGCCAGTCAGTATGCACGATTTCATTTTAGACCACATTTTTTTCAGCACTCCGGTTTCCGAATGGCAGCCAGCCTAAACGGTGCTTTAGATAATGCAGCAGTTAAATTAAAAAAGGGTGATAACTATATTCATCCACAACGAACACATGTACTTGATCAAACAAAAAGCGAAAATTGGTGGAAAAATATTCAGCAGCCACTTGAAATGTCAGCCGAAGAAATAAATCATGTCTATCAAACGACCAGTCAATTTGTGGCCCATTTTGAAAATAACAGAAAAATGGATATGACCGCAGGGGCTTCTGCTGGTGTGTCAGCCATGGGGACTGCACTTGACCCTGCAACAAATGATATTAAAAACAATTTTACTTTGGCCTATCAAACATCTAAAAATTTTCCTGAAAATCCTGAAAGTTTTGATAAGTTAGTTCAATTCCTTTCATCTGAAGTTCTTGAATCGGGTCAACAACCAGGGCACCCCAGCTATATGGCGTATGTTGCAGGGGCTGCGAATCCATTAAGTGCGCCAGCGCAAGCCATTGCTTTAACGATGAATCAGTTTACGGGTCATTACGGGTTATCCCCAGGATTAGTCACACTGGAAATGGAAGTGATCAAGTGGTTTATTACTATGATGAAATATCCCGAAATTAATTCGACAGGTATTTTAACATCGGGTGGAAGCCAAGCCAACATGATCGCACTTGTTGCAGCAAGAAATAAATTATTTAATGCAGCTGATTTAAGTCAGGCCAGGTTTTATGCTTCCTCACAAGTGCATCACTGCATTGGTAAAGCTTTAGCATTTTTAGGTTTTCCGAAAGAAAGCTTACACATTATTGATGTTGATCAAAATTTAAAAATGGATTTGCATCTTTTAGAAAAATCAGTCCAAAGTGATTTAAAAAATAAACTTGTACCAGTGGCTATTGTTGGCACTGCAGGATCAACAAACACAGGAACAATTGATCCTTTAAGTGAAATAGCTGATATCGCGGAAAAATATAATATTTGGTTTCACGTCGATGGGGCCTACGGCGCACCATTTATGTTAACTGAAAAAGGACAAACTGTTTTAGCTGGGATTGAAAGATCAGATTCAGTGGCCTTAGACCCACACAAAGCTTTACAAATTCCTTACGGGGTTGGTGCCTTGTTAGTGAAGAATAAAAATGATCTAAGTATCCAGTACGCGGGATCAAGTTCATATATGCCTCCGTCTCAAGGTTTATCAGAAGATCACTTTCATAAAATAGATTTTGCTGATGTGTCCCCAGAACTTTCGCGCGATCCTAGGGGTTTACGGTTGTGGTTGCCATTTAAAACATTTGGTATTGGGCCATTTAAATTAAATTTAGAAGAAAAAATTAAGCTCTCTGAATGGGTTCATAGCGAACTTAAGAAAATAAATGATGTAACTATTGTGGCTAAGCCCAATTTAACGATTCAATCGTTTCGATTAAGTACCGATCAAAAAACACATGATTTACTAAAATGGATTAATTCCCAAAATAAAATATTTTTAAGCGGTTGCGAAGTTAATGGTCAGTTTTCTATCAGAGTTTGCCTGTTAGGTTATAAATTACACTACCAACAAGCCGAAGAATTGATACAATTGATCCATGACGGAATTAAGCAAATCAAATAAATTAAAATCTTTTCAAGATCAGTACTACAAAAGTGATTTTATTCATATCAACAATGCAGGGTTGCAGCCGACGTGTAAACCTGCAAAAGATCGTGCGATTTACTGGGCTAATCGTTTCTACGAAGAAGGCTATTACGCCGATCAAGATTATTTGGATGAATTAGAATTGGTCAGAAAAAAATTGGCTGGTTTCATTGGTTGTGAATCTGGTGAAGTTTCATTCTACACATCCACTGCGGGTGCTGTAAATCAAGTGGCCTTTTCAATTGGTTTGCAAAAAGACGACGAAGTTCTAATGTGGGATCAGGAATACGGAAGTCATATCTACCCCTGGCAAGCGGCCTGTGATCAAGCTGGTGCCAAACTTGTTCAGGTTATCTCAGAAAATAATTATGCGACTCCGACAGATAAATTTTTAGCAGCCATTACTTCTAAAACAAAAGTCATCGCGTTTAGTTGGATACAATATATTTGTGGTGCGCGCATGGATGATATTCAACAACTGATTAAGATAGCTCATGAAAAAAATATTTTTGTGTTTGTCGATGTCATTCAAGGGATGGGTTTACATCCCTGTGATCTTTGGAAATGGGGAGTCGACGGTATTATGGGTGGAAGTCATAAATGGTTGCTTAGTCCAATCGGTGTTGGTTATCTGGCGCTTAAATCTGATCTGATTGCAAAACTTAAACCTCATAATATAGGAACTTATACTTACGGCACATGTGATGACCCATCCAACATGGTCTGCGTACCTAAAAAAGATTCTGCGAAGTATGAACCGGGATCAAAACAGGTTTTTCAGATCACTGCCCTGGGTGCGGCCGTTGATTTAATAAATCAAACAACTGTTGAAGTTATCGAATCTGAATCATTGCGTTTAGCTAAAAAATTACGATTAGGTTTAATTGACCAAGGTTACAAAATTTTAACACCGTTTGATGGTGAAAAAATGCATACAAGTCCTTTCATCAACATGAATGTGGGTGCTAGATCCGAGACTTTTGACCAGCTTAAAGAAAAATTAAAACAAAATAAAATCAATTTTGCCCCTAGGGGTGGTGGTATTCGGTTTACTCCTCAAGCCTTTAATACGGATAGTGAAATTGAAAAAGTGTTAACAGTTTTAAAGTAAGCTAAGCTGTAATTAACGCTTTAAAAGGGGTTAGCTTGAGCTTACATACATTATTAAAATTATTTCTAGTTACTTTTTTCATGGGTCTGAATATTTCATGTCAAATGCTGCCGGGTTTTAGAGGCCCAGCATCTATTGAAAAGACAACGGCAAACGAAGTTCAATATTACGAAAATCAAATACAAAAAGAAGTTTTAGAGGATGAAGAAAAATATCAATCTGAACTTTCTGCATTGTATGACAGACCCAGCCCATTAATGATGGGTGGATTAAAATACGGTTTAGATCAAAAACAAAAAGCCCAATTACAAAGTTTAAGAATTTTGAGTGATAATTATGAAGCTCAGTTAATTAAAAATAGTCCACAGGCATTTGAACCTGTTACTCGTAAAGGATTTTTTCAAAAAAATTGGCGACAAAATAACGGTGATTTTACTTTGCATCAGTTAAATAATTTCAAGCTGGGCGCCAATAAAGAAATTCAGGCCATTCGCACATTATCAACAGATACAACGAATCGAATCTATCTTCAGTTAACTAATAAAATTTATAGCTGGAATAAAAAAGTGCTACCGCTTGAGCAAACAATTCCGATGAAAAATCCTGTGACCTACATTAACGCTGAGATAATGTGTAATTATCCCTTTGTGTTTCTTAAGCAATATAAAAAAATTAATATACAAGCCAATCAGAAATACAAATTTAATTGGTACGATGAAGGCTACAATGCCGAACAAACTGTAATTGCGCTAAGCCAGCAGGATACAGTTTGTGATCTGAAATTTAGCCAAGATGACAAATACGATCATGGTGTCAGGTTCATCCCTGAAATCCAACAACTTGCGAAATTAGATAATCCGCATTTAGAATTTGAAGCTTGCTATTTGCCAACAGCAGAAAAATTAGGTGGAATGGAAGCTTTCTTTTTAGAAGCAAACAATAGAAATTTGCTTTGCCCACAAAAGGTAAAATCTTTTCGCACTCTAGAAAAAACAACTGATGGATTAAATGCTAAAGTAAAAGCTTTAACCGGCACAACTTTATCTGATGAATACATTAAAAAAGGTGATCCGTTTGTTAAAGTTGATATGTCGAAAGCACCAAAATTAGATGGAATTTTGATTTCATATTTAGTATTTAGAAGTGATTTTTATGGAAATGTTTTATTAGAAGCCCTTAAGTACCATGCAGCACGCGGTACAATAATTCGTATTGCAGTTTCTGATGTCATTTCACTGGGTAAAGATCGCCAGCAACTTTTAGATCTACAGGCTAAATATCCGAATGTTAAACTGAACATGTATAGATACAAAAGTAAAAATTTAGGTTTTCGTGACGGTATTGCGGCACTCCACAGAACAAATCATATTAAATTATTTTTAACATATTCTAAAAATAATTCAGACGACAATGTTGTTATCTTGGGTGGTCGTAATATTCACGATGGATTTTTATTTGAACAGCCAAACGCAAATTATATTTACCCAACACTTGTTGATTATCGACCTAACGGAGATGAAAGTTGGGCGCGCTGGGAAGATTTCGAAGCTGAATTTAAATCTCAGTCTTTAGCACAATCTATTATGGGCCAGTATTTTTCTGTGCTACATGCAGATTATTCAACACTGTTTAATCGAAATTATTCAGTCAATATACAAACTGAAGATCAAGTTGATCCAAATTATTTTAAACTTAATCCGAATGAAGTTTTAATACGTACGTTCGTATCCGTACCGTTTAAAGATAATATGGCTTTAGAAAAACAATTTATTAGAATGATCGATTCTGCGCAAAAAGAAATTAATATTTCTACACCGTACTTTCACGTGACAGATGGTTTACTAAAAGCATTTTCACGGGCATCAGAACGGGGTGTGAAAATTAGATTGATCACGCGACTTGATCTTGACGGGGACACAGCAGATTTCGTATTAAGCGAAGTCAACAAAGGCTCTATTAATAAAATCATGGGTAAAGTGCAAGTTTTCGAATACACCACTAAAGGAAAAATTCTTCATTCAAAATTATTTATGATCGATGATAAATTTGTGATGATGGGTTCTGTGAATTTAAATAAACGCAGTTTTTATCACGATATTGAAAATGCAGTGATGGTTTACGGCCAAGGTTTCAATCAAAAAATGAACGTTATTTATGACGATTATTTAAAAGAATCAGTTGAACTAACGGAAAAACAAAAACTGACTTTCTGGAAGCAAATGATCATCAAGTTAGCTGAGACTGAGCTGTGATTCACACGATTGAGTGAATATCAGTGTAAATCTGTTAAAATCCTAGATTAATGTCTCAAAATTCACACGAATGAATGAATTTTTTTATTTTTGGCTAAAAAATAGAGAAAATCATGCTACATTCATATGATCATATGAATAGCAGTGCAAAAAGCTTAAAACAATTAGGTCAGCTTATTAAAACCGAACGGAAGACACGTCAGTTGACGCAGACTGAGTTGGGTTCTCTGACTGGGACAAGTATTAATTTTATAAGTCAGATTGAAGCTGGCAAAGCCACAGCCCATATCGGCAAAGTACTAGGCGTTCTGCAAGTTTTAGGGTTTGAGTTTCACTGTGTGAGAGGC
>JANOOI010000148.1:0-6026 GCA_031421235.1 Bdellovibrio sp. | reverse complement strand
CCTGAGATATCGGTAGATAAACTAGAGAAATACAAACCCGGTGATTCTTCCTTGGTTATTGAACAAGTGAAACGACGTTTGCAAATTTCAGGTGATGATAAAACTGTTGATACTTCCCAGTATTATACAAACAGATTTATAGTTGTAATAAAGAGAGCGCAAAAAAGTTTTGGATTCAAAGAAGATGGTGTTATTATAGGGTTTCCCGAATAGGAGTTATCATGAATATGAAATTTGTTTTTTTATTTTTATTAAGCTTTTTAGTTACTAGTTTTGCGACTACAACGACGCTGGCCCAGCAAGCTTATATCAAAATCGGTGAAGCCCAGTCTAAAAAAAGTAATCTAGCATTTCCGCCAATGAATAATTTCAGCGGTGTGAAAACAAGTCAGCACGTTTCGTTGGCCACTGAAATTTTTAATACAGCTAAAAAAGATTTAGAACTTTCAACTTATTTTAATGTGATGCCACAAGCTGCATTTTTAGAGAATACGACGAATTTAGCTATTAAGCCAAAATCTAACGACAGCAACGGCTTTGCTTTTGAAACTTGGAAAACTATCGGCGCTGATTTTCTTATTCTATCTTCGATCACTGTTATCAAAAAATATATGACTGTGGAAATGTTTTTGTACCAAGTCGATCAATCGAAAAATATTATCGGAAAAAAATATCAGGCAAAAACAGATTCAACTGTCAAAGTCGGTCATATTATTGCAAATGATGTCTTAGAGGCTCTGACAGGAAAACGCGGCGCTTTTCTATCTAAAATCATTGCGACAACTGATCGTTCTGGTCACAAAGAAGTTATTACAATGAACTGGGATGGTTCAGAACAAAAAGTTATTACTCGCGATCGCAGCGTGGCTATATCCCCGAATTGGTCACCAGATGGAAATAGTATTATTTATTCGATCTACACACGTCGTATCAGGTCGCCACAAATGAATTTAACTTTGTTTCAACATAATTTAAATACTGGAAAGCGATCAATTATTTCTAATCGAAATGGGTTAAATTCAGGCGGTACGTATTCCCCTGATGGACGATCAATTTATTTAACGATTTCACAAAATGGTTCACCAGACATTTATAAATTAAATTTACAAGGTGAAGTTATAAATCGTCTGACAAAAGGCCCAGCAGGCGCCATGAACGTCGAAGCTGCGCTTTCAAAGGACGGATCAAAAATTTCTTTTTCATCTGATCGTGGCGGTAATCCGGCTATTTATGTGATGAATAACGACGGGAGCGCAGTTAAACGTTTAACATTTCAAGGTAAATATAATTCATCACCAACATGGTCGCCGGACGGACAAAAAATTATTTTTGCTAGTCAGATTGAAAAGTATTTTGATATTTTTAGTATGAACAGTGATGGTTCAGATCTAAAGCGTTTAACAACCGCTAATAAACCTAATGGACAACGCGCCAGCAATGAAGATCCTAGTTTTTCAGCTGATGGGCGATTTATCGTTTTCACTAGCAACCGCACTGGAAAATTTCAGATTTACGTGATGAGTGCAGATGGCAAAGAAGAACGCCGTGTCACACAAGATTCTTATAACTATTATAAACCTAAATGGTCAAATAATCTGGAATAAAAATAAGCATTTGAGAGCTTATAGCAGGCCGTCTTGACGTTGCTGTAAGGCTTTTATATTTCTATGTGCTATGAAAAAAAATACTCAGTCTAATAATGTGTCTAAATCACTCCAAACTAAATCTGCCCAAGCCAAACCTGTTCAACTGATCCTTTGGATTTATTTATTAGCTTTTGTTTTGATGACTTGGTCATTTAAATCTCAAGCTAATTTAAATCAAAATCCTGTTGTAGAAATGAAAACTTCAATGGGACTTATAAAAATGCAACTTTTTAAAACTGAAGCACCGATTTCAACAGAAAACTTTTTAAAGTATGTTGATAAAAAGTTTTATGACGGAGTGATCTTTCACCGCGTGATTAAAGAATTTATGATTCAAGGCGGAGGCTTTTTGCCAGATATGACTGAAAAAACAACATTGTTTCCAACAATTAAGAACGAAGCAAAAAATGGTTTATCTAATAAACGTGGAACTTTAGCGATGGCTCGTACCAACGAAGTTGATTCGGCATCAGCGCAGTTCTATATCAACGTTGTTGATAATGCGATGTTAGATCATAAATCACAAGATCAGTACGGTTACGCTGTGTTTGGTGAAGTGATAGAGGGCATGGATGTGGTTGATAAAATTAGAGCTGTTGCTACAGGTAATAAAAATGGATTTTCAGATGTTCCTGTGAAATCTATAACTATTGAATCAGTTCGCTTAGTCAAAAATTCAAATAAAACAAAATCTAAAAAAGGACTTAAATAATGATCGCACAATTCGAAACAAACAAAGGTACTTTTAAAGTTAAACTTTTCACTGATAAGGCTCCTAAAACAGTTGAAAATTTTGTTTCATTAGCCGAAGGCACAAAAGAATTTACTGATCCAAAAACAAATAAACCGGCTAAAAAACCTTTCTACAATGGTTTAGCATTTCACCGTATTATTAAAAATTTTATGATTCAAGGCGGATGCCCGTTAGGCACAGGCACTGGCGGCCCAGGTTACCGTTTTGAAGATGAATTTCATCCGGAATTAAAACACAGTAAGCCAGGTCTTTTATCAATGGCCAATTCAGGCCCTAACAGTAATGGCAGCCAATTTTTTATTACGACCGTGCCAACACCTTGGTTAGATAACAAACACACAATATTTGGCGAAATTTCTGAAGGCTACGATATTGTGGATGCTATCGGAAAAGCTAAAACCGGTCCGATGGATCGCCCCGCTGAACCAATAGTTATCGAAAAAATAACGATTTTAAAATAAAACTAAAATAAAGGTGCCAGGCACCATGAGACTTGAAGTCTTAATGGCGTCGGCCACTTTTGTCACATTCTAAAAATGAGACACTTTAACTTCGTTGTATAAGATCTAACTAGTCCAAGAATTGCTCTTTATTAATCTAAAGAGAGGTTCTCATCTTGAAACAACTTAAAAAGACTTTGTTCATTATTATTCAGATCATCATGGCAACAACATTTGTGTTGTCGATGTTTTCTAAAGCCCACGCGCAGAACAACGAGAACGAATCTGTTACCACCGTTATTGATATTAATGATGCTGATAAAGTTGATCCAAGTATGCTTCGTAAATTACGTGCTGAATTACAAGCTGATATGATGAAAGCTCAGAAGCAAGGTGAAGTTGACGGAGTTGTTAAAAGCACAGCTAAGAACTTTCCACCGACCAGTGCTGCTTTTGCGATCGCAGGCGGCGCAATTTATTTTACCCAGTTATGGTTAATATCAAATTCTGATCCATTACTGATGGTGAAGCATTTAGAATCACTTAAAGACCCCATTGGTCACATGTCATTTGGTATGTTCATGTTGTCACAGGGAATTTACATCAACTATCAAACCAAGGGTCTTGATCCGATGACAAAATCTTTAATGATGCGTCAATTGATGTACAAAGGTTTAGCTGTTGGATCGTTTTTTTCAGGCTTATCGGCGGACATTTTAATGACTATGAAAACTTGTACTAGCGGATGGCTTGAAAATAAAAATGATGAGGCTTCTCATGCAGCTTGCGATGAAGCCCTTAAACAATGGACTATCCGAAATAAGACAACACAATATGTCCCCCAAATTATGTCCTTATTAGTTACGCAAGTTATGACTGATACGCTTGAACTTGGTCTACAAAAAACAAAAAATACTAAGTCTTACAATTTATTAGCAAACGCAGCTGATAAAACTGCAGTAAAACTATTTAAAATTACTGCAGCCAATGTTGATATGCTGATTACTCCAGGTGGGCCTGCAGTTAAAGTCATGAAATGGACTGGTAATATTTTAAAATTTGGAATGTTTTTAACTGTCGATCACATGATTACACCATCGGTAACACGGTTCGGGAAAAATTTATTACTACCAGTTATGTTTGAATCGAACAGATTAGGTATAAATAGTCAAATTATTGAATATCAAAAAAATAAAAAAATAGATGCTAAGTTTCATGAATCTATAACTAAAGTCAGCGAAAGACTTTCTGAATGGCGACAACACTTAAATGCGAAAAATGAAATCGATTTACAAGGTTGGCTGGAATCCACGACCAAATTAATGAATCAAATCAAATACACTAAAGATTTTTATGCAAAATTTATCGAAAATGTTTATGAAACTAAGTATAGAAATAACTTAATTAAGCAAGGCCATTTTGATGCGACTCCGGACAGAGCTTGGGCCATGCAACGAAGATTTCCGTTCAGAACTTTACCACTATATGGTGTTAATTTAGTTGTGCCGAATGAAAAGATGAAACTGAACGATGCTTATTTTAATACACCCTATGATCTTGAAGCTTCACAGTCTGAAAACATATTCAAACAAGTTAAACTATTTAAAGAAAAATTATCGCAAGCAGACGCCCATGAAAATGCAAAAATGAAAATGCAAAAAGTGCTTAATACTTTGCTAGTTAAAGATTATACAAAACAAGGCCAAGCTCTTTATAAAATTAATAGCCTACTATCGCTTTATAGAAACTTAACGACTAATTATGCAAACAGCATGAAACACGATGACCGCTTTTATGATAGTCCTGATTTGACACAGTTTGAACAGAAGTTTTTAACTGAATTCAGAAAATCATTAGGTGACCCACGCCCACAATTAAATGAAGCTGCTTCTTACGGAATGGCCTTTGATACGCACAGTGATTATTATGAACTTGGTCAACAAGCTAGCTTTGATTTAAATACTTTTAGTAAATACAGATTTTATAAAGCCAGCGATTTAATGATCTACAATATGATTTGCGGAAAAAACTTCATCGAAATTAAAGAAGAAATAACTTCGGGTCTTAATGTTTATACTCCGCGTGTAATGGATATAAAAGAAAATATTCCATTTTGTCATAAGAACAATACATGGACTAAAGAAACTGCAAAAATAAATAGTCATCAGTTTTATAATCAAGCTATCACTGTTGATGGAGTAACTTATCCAAACGTGATGAGACTTATCGTTGCAAAAATGGATAAAAATCTTATTGATGATGTTGATAACAAAACAACAATGAGTGCTGGTTTTAACAAGTGGTGGTCTGAACTGATGATCCCCGCATTAGATGCTAAACTGAAAGATTTTGATCAAAGGTTTGCTGTCTTAGTTGATAGAACTTATAAACAAGTGTTGGACAATAAAACATTTACTGACTGGAGTTTAGATCTTATTGCTCAGACTAAATATCTTGGATCAAGTATTGAAGAAAATTTGTACATCGATTTAGAATTTCAATTACGTACATTAGAAATGATCATCAATGAAAAATCACCGACGACTAAAACATATTTTGATGATATAGCCAAATTGGGTCAAATCACAAAAAATAAACAAGCATCATCATTAGAACTTAAGCAATTACGATTATTACATAATGAATACATTAAATTTCTTGGCTATTTAAGAGCTAACAACTTTGATTACAAAAAGTTTAATGAAGCGAAAGCCGTTTTAGTGAATCAATCGGAATTAGTTTTTAAACCTATGCAATCACTTATTCAAGCTGGCCAAAGCGAAACGGGAACACCAACTGAAAAATCAATAGCTGCGATTTATAAGTCTTTAGAAAATATTCAATCTGAAGTAACACGTTTAATTATGTTAAAAATTCAACTTAAAGATAAGTTATCTGCTGATACGTCATTACTGAACAAAGCCATCAAAGATCAGAAGAAAGTTAAGCGAAATTCAGCAGTTGGAGGCTTTTAAAATGATGGCTGGAAATGGCATCTGTCAAAAGTTTAGACGCTGAAATAGCTTTAAACCGAATAAAATTAATTTAAAAAGGTATGTAAATTGAAACAAATTATAACAGGAGAACAAATATGAAAACAGCTATCTTAATAGCAATCTTAGTCCTTTCGAACATCGCTTTTGCCGGTCCAGCTAAACCAGTTAAAGTCGCTACATTAGCTGAATC
>JANOOI010000147.1:0-8292 GCA_031421235.1 Bdellovibrio sp. | reverse complement strand
GTTTCCATTTGACCAATAAAGAAATAGTGAGTGCTAAACGCAATACCTACGACAAATAATAAAGAGACAATAATTTGTTTTGAATTTTTCATATAATAATTATGACAGAGTTGTTCTGAAAAAGCGATACGGCTCGATTTTAGTCGAGCCGTACTGTATGCTTTTTATTTATGCCTTTTAAATATCGATCGTTAACTTTTTAACAGCTTAATAAATTAAGCTGCAACTAGTTTACGACGACGAGCCTGGGAGGGGTCGATGTGATATTGTTTAACTTTACGATAAAGAGTCGCGCGGCCAATACCTAATGCTTTGGCTGCTTCAGTCAGATTTCCTTTGTATTGATAGATAGCTGCTTCGATAGCTTTAGCTTCCATATCTTCCATTTTCTGAACTTTTTCAGGACTTCCTGATTGGCCATTTGGCGGAAAACTCACAACATTGCTGTGGGAGTCATGTTTAACTGGAGTAAGACCCGAAGTTAACGATGGAACACCATTAACAAGCTGGGATCTGAAGAATTGATTGTCTAATCCTTCTCTCCATTGTGGTCCTGCATAATTGAAAAAGCTGACATCTTGTCCTTCGCAGGACTTTTTAACTTTTTCAACGACTTCAGGATTTTCTGATACGACGTATACAAATGAACGAGCCATTGGGCCTCCTCTTAATCGTTAGATAATGAATCAACTGACTCACAATGAATGTATCGGAATGAAATAGAAAACCTTGAGACGTCTGAACTAAAAAAATGATTTTTATTTTTTAAAGCATTATATGGGTTTTGGATCTATAAAAATAGACTAAAGTTCTGTCTCTGTGTTTCAAAAAAAAACAGATCACTGGGTTCAGTGATCTGTTTCAATATATAACGTTAACTGTATCAGCGCGGTATCAGTTTAATAACAGATTCAAACTACCTGCGGCCTGATTTAATCTTCAATTGAAGCTTAGAAATCAAGTGTACAGCCATTTTCTCTTGAACGCGGCACATTTTTAATTCGTCACGTTTATAAGAACGTTGTGACGGAGTTAATGTTCCCGTTTCAAGTTCCATTTCGTAATCCATTTTGCTAGCGCGGATGCCTTCTAGCTCTTTAGTTTGTTGTTTGAAAAGTTTTTGAACCCCAGACAGTGGAGCCACTTCAATCCATTCTTCTTTTTGACGGTACCAAGAAACCATTCTTAAAAAACGGGCTTTGTTTTTTGCTAAAGTAAATTTAGGAAATTCTTGATCTGGTAAATCAAGAATATTTTCAACAGCATCAAAATTAAAATCTTCGTCTTCTTCACTTAATAGATTTAAAACTTGTGCGCCATCAACTTCAAGAGCTGCGTCGTCATCCCCACCGCCGAAACGATCAAGAGCTTTTTCTTCCATCACTTCATCATGTTCTTCTGTGATTTCAATTTCTTCTTTAGGTGATGTAATAACTGGTGTTGTCGGATTGATTTCCGTATTAGACATATCTTTTCCCCCGTGGACGAATCCCCATAAATTTAAACGCGATAAAGACTTATACCGCAATTCAACCGATGTCGCAATATGTCAAATTGTTATCAGGTCATTTTTATACATTATTATTTCGTTTATAGGGGGTTTTATTGTTTAATAAGTGCATAAACAAAGGAATTCCCCCAATGGTAAAAATTACAGCTCACCCTATATTCGGTGCTTTACGAAAGCTTGGCTTAATATTTTTTATCGCTGGATTACCTCAGATGTCATGGGCGCAGGCAAAGCCCCAAAAAACAGTTATTCTGATCCCTGGTTTTTTTAACTCTGCCACATCTAATTACTTTTCAGATCGTGTTGTTGAACTGCTGAAATCACAGAATTTAAATGTGGTCGTTCCAACGGGTATGAACCCAGTAGGCACAATTGAAGAAAACGGCGAACATGTTCTGCAAGTTTTAAATGAAGCACGTGGTAATTACCCAGATACGGAAATCAATGTCATCGCACACAGTGCTGGCGGTCTTTATACCCTGTACGCAATCAATCGTGGGGCTGATTTTGTAAATCAATTGTTCACTTTAAGCACACCCTATGACGGTCTTGAATTTATAGAAGCCTGGAGAAAGTATTCTTTAGAATTTCGCCTTATAACTGACATCAGTTATTTACATGGCTTAAGGCAGCTGACAAAACCCTACGTCCGAAAATTTTTAGCGAGCATTAAGGTCCCTAAAAAACTAAAAATTTATGCTTACGGTGGTCACCAGCCCCGAAGCATTTATGTTTTAAACGCTGAAAACTTACCCGCCCCGTTTCTAATCACTGCTGCTTTTATCACTGGTGATACTGACGGAATTGTATCGTTTCAATCAGCAACAGAAACAACGCTGATTCCTACAATTGAAAAATCTTTTATCAAAGTTAAGTCTGAGAAAAAACTTTTTATTGGATTAGACCATTGGGAACAAGTGATTGATTACAACCATTTTTCTTTTCTAGGAATACAAAACCCACAGCTTGTTCAAGATCGCCAATCAGATTTTTATTTGTTTTTGGCTGGGCTAATAAATAAAAATTAAATGTAGTTTTGAATTTTAGCTGTCATAAAATTTTTAAAATTTTTTAAAACCATTGAATCTTCACGGCGTTCTGGCATCACCCAAGAAATAGGAATCGGTTGTGATCTGTAGTTTTTTAAAATGGGTAATAAATTATTTTTTTGTAAGTCGTGTTTGATAAAAAAATCTGGCAACAAACCAAAGCCTTTACCTGCTAAAAGTGCATTTTTAAGAGACTCGAAGTGATTAATACTAATTAACGGATTGTTTTTTACACTAAATTCTTCTTTACTGTTTGAAAACTTAACAGAGTTTTTTAAAGACATTCGACTAAAGTGAATATAATTAAGTGCAGCTAAGTCCTGAGCATTCTGTGGATGGCCACTTTGTTGTAAATAATAAGGCGAAGCGACCAACACAAAAGATGTCTGTGCAATTTTTCTTATTTTAAGCCTTGAATCTTTTGGAAGTCCGATTCTTAAGGCCAAATCAAAACCTTCGCGAACTAAATTAACTATTTCATCTGTGTATTGAATATCAAATTGAACCAAAGGGTTTTGCTGAGAAAATTCAATGATCAGTGGATTTAATACGACCACACCAAAATCAAGAGGTGCAGTTATTCTAATTTTACCTTCTGAACCCAACTGACTGTTCATCATATGGCGACTAATGGTTTCGAAATCATGAATTAAACGACTGCAGTCTTGATAAAATTTTTCACCAGACTGCGTTAAGCTAAACTGTCGTGTCGTTCTGAGGATAAGTTGTGTTCCTAAATGACTTTCAAGGTGGCCAATTGAACGGCTGACAGATGATTTAGGCATTTTCAATTGTGTTGCTGCTGTACTAAAACTTTTGTATTCAACAACTTTTGTATAGACACGAACTAGATTCAGGTCGAGAAATGATTGTTCCATATATGGAACAATCATTTCCAATTATTACACTTGTGGCAACAGTTATTTTGGCCGATAATTTTAGTTGTTCAACCAAACTAACAGGAGAAACCACATGAAAGTAACAACTTTAATTTCAGCTATCGCTATCACAGCTATGAGCTTTTCAGCATTTGCTCAGAAAAAAGTAGACGCTGCAGCAGCTAAACCATCACCTGCAGGAAAATACTCTTTAGATGCATCACATTCTAAAGTGGGTTTTGAAATCCCGCATTTAGTGATTTCAACTGTTGAAGGTCGATTTGGATCTTTTACTGGTGAATTTGAAATGGGCGAAAAAGTTTCTTCGTCAAAAGTAACAGCTTCGGTTGATATCAGTTCAATCGACACAGCGAATGCCGATCGTGATACACATTTAAAATCAGCTGATTTTTTTGATGCAGCTAAACATCCTAAAATGACTTTCACAAGTAAATCAATTACGGGCAGTTTTGAAAGTTTCAAAATGACTGGTGATTTAACTATCAAAGGTAAAACTAAATCAGTTGTTTTTGATGGTAAATTCTTAGGTAACGTTGTCGATGGGTACAACAATACAAAAGCTGCTTTCACGGCAACAACTAAAATCAGCAGAAAAGATTTTGGTTTAACTTGGAGCAAAGCTGTTGAAGCTGGGCCAGTTGTTGGTGACGAAGTCACAATCACTTTGAAAATCCAAGGTGCTAAAAATAAATAATTAGTTACTAGATTTGATTAAGCCAGATAATTATTTGGCTTAATCAAATTCATCATCTTCTTTAGGGATATGATGAAACGCAATTTTTGCTTTGGCTTCACTGCGGGTATCTAAAAAACCCGCAGACACCAAAGTGTTAGCTCCGTACCGGTCGTTCACTAAATCCATCACAAAACCTAATTTCTGTGATTTTGGATCTGCAAACAAACTTAATTGAACTTCGTTCCCCACTGTGAAATCAGATAAATACACGGCGACTTTGATCGGTTTAAGGATGTTTAATTTTTTATATTTCTTTTTCAATTGTTCAATTAAAAAAAATGAATCATTGGTTTCTTGGAAAGAAATGTTTTCTTCATAGCGTACACCAGACATTTCTTTAATGTAGATGCCTAAGTGTTTACATTTTTGTTCGCTTTTTCTAAGTCTTGATGCTGCTTTTGATAAAAGTTTAATTAAAATCTCATAGGCCCCGTTCGGATTTCTTAATTCGGGTGGTAAAACATGTTGATGTGATAAAGATTTTGATTTTGTTTCTGGTCTACCCACATCAAAACCTTTTAATTCTTCAGACAGCCTAAGGCCTACAAGACCACCCCAAAGATTTCTCATTTGTGGTGAAGGCAAATCAAACAGTTGGTGATATTTATAATACCCGCGCGAATTTAAATACTTTTTCATGTTCGATCCAATTCCAGAAATGACTTCAATCGGAAGCTGACCTAGTGTTTCAAGAATTTTTTCTTGCGGGATGACGACTAAACCATCGGGCTTCACCATGTCTGATGCGATTTTAGAAATTAAAATGTTTGGCCCTAAGCCAATCGAGCAGGTTAAATTTTCACCGACAGTTTGTCTTAAGTGGTCTTTAATTTTTCGGGCAATCCGAATGGCTTCATCAAGAACTGTTTCCCGTCCGATCAGTTCACAAACCATTTCATCTATTGATAAAACTTTTTCGACAGGACAAATCTCTTCAACTGCTTTCACAATTTGATGATGATATTTAGTGTATCTACGATGATCTGCTTTCACTAAAATAATTTTTGGACAAAGTTTTTTGGCGTCAGCCACAGATGTGCCTGTTTTTATTCCATATTTTTTGGCCTGCACACTAGAAGCAAGAACAGAAGTGTTATCAGTAATCATCGGAACCACAGCTAAGGGTTTGCCGCGCCATTCAGGGCGATCTTGTTGTTCACAAGACGCAAAAAAAGAATTAAGATCGAGAAGTAAATATTTAACTGAATATGAAGCCTTATCCATCATTCTATATTTACACATAATTTACATATGTCAATGGCTAGATTTTTTAAGGGGGATTTATTCTACATTTACCTGCACTTATACAAGACTTAGGAATTATCTTGGCTGTGGCGGGGCTTGTGACCTTACTGTTTAAAAAAATCAAACAGCCCGTTGTATTAGGTTATTTATTAGCCGGATTTTTAGTTGGACCCGAAGTGAGCTTTCTACCCACAGTTCAAGAAAAAGAGGCTATTACCATTTGGGCCGAAATTGGTGTTATAGTTTTACTATTTGGTCTGGGTTTAGAGTTTAGTTTTAAAAAGTTATTTGCTGTAGGCCGAGGGGCATCGATTACGGCCATTACTAAAGTTTTATTTATGCTAGGAGCTGGCTATGCCACAGGCCAAATATTTGGCTGGAGCCAAATGGATAGTTTATTTTTAGGCGGAATTTTATCTATTTCATCAACAACAATTATTATCAGAGCTTTTGATGAATTAGGTTTTAGACAAAAAGGGTTTGTGAATCTGGTTTTTGGAATTCTAGTTGTTGAAGATCTAGTGGCTGTTTTACTGTTAGTTTTACTTTCTACAATTGCTGTAACAAATTCTTTTCAAGGTACAGAACTGATCGTTTCTGCTGGGAAATTGGCTTTCTTTTTATCAATTTGGTTTTTAGGTGGAATATTTTTAGTTCCTTGGTTTTTGCAAAAAACCAGATCCTTAATGAATGACGAAACAACTTTAATTGTCTCATTGGCGCTTTGCTTAACAATGGTGATCTTAGCCACGCATGCAGGGTTTTCACCAGCCCTAGGTGCTTTCATTATGGGTTCTATTTTAGCTGAAACTCCGGACGGAGAAAAAATTGAACACAATTTAAAATCTGTTAAAAATTTATTTTCAGCGATTTTTTTCGTATCAGTGGGAATGCTGATTGATATTGACCCCCTGAAAGAGCACTGGGTGGCTTTCGTGGTCATCACATTCGTCACTATTTTTGGAAAGTTTTTAAGTACAACTATTGGTGCTTTAATCGGCGGGCAAAGTATTAAAACATCGATTCAATCTGGCATGAGCTTAGTGCCCATTGGCGAATTTTCGTTTATTATTGCAACTTTGGGTTTAAGTTTAGGAGTTATATCGAGCTATCTTTATCCGTTGGCTGTGGCAGTTTCAGCGATTACAACGCTGACAACTCCGTATATGATTAAAAGCTCAGAACCGTTTTACAACTGGATTTATAAACATTTACCCGACCGCATTAAATATCGCGCCAGTGATGATTTATCAAAATCAGTTATTGCGACTAAAACATCATCAACCACCAGCGAAATTGCGCGGCTATTTTTAAATACAATTCTTGTGATCGCTATTGCTTTGGCCACGAACAAATGGCTCACGCCCATTTTACAAAATTATTTTGAAAACAAAGTTTTAATCGAAGTTTTAGCTGCATTTGTTGCCCTGTTACTTTCGCTTCCGTCATTGTGGGCTATCATCAGTGGCCCATCGGCTTTGAAATTAAATACCTATCGAATTGAAGATATCAAAAATTTAACAACACAAGCACTGCTAGCCCTATTTGCACGGATTATTATTTCGTTATTTTTATTAAGTTTTGTCATTGGTCAGTTTATTTCAGCTTTATTAACATTTGTGATTGTTGCTAATGTGGCTTTAATTGTTGGCTTTTTAGGAGCAAAAAACTTTTCACAAGTTTACCAATGGTTAGAAAAAAGATTTACTTCACACTTAAATGAAAAAGATAAATCGAAAGTGATCGCTAGGGAGAAAGCAGAAAATATACCCCCACTTGCACCGTGGGATGCCCATTTATCAAAATTAACAGTCCAGCCGAATAGTTCGTTTGTTGGCCTTAGACTTTCTGAAATATCGGTGCGTGAAAAATTTGGAGTCACCATCGCCATGATCGAACGCGGAACAAAACAGATCTTAGCCCCAAAGCGAGACGATTTTGTGATGGCCCATGATCGTCTTGTTGCCATCGGTACAGATGATCAGCTGTTAGGGTTTGCGCAAGCCTTAGCAACCGAACCTGAGCCAACCAAAGACCATTCACCGATCAATTATGGCCTTTATAGTTTGCTGGTTGATGATAGCAGCCCTTACTTAGGAAAAACGATTCGTGATTCAGGCCTACGGGAAAGTGTCGATGGTCTTGTTGTCGGCATCGAGCGTGAAAACGAACGACTGTTAAACCCAGATTCAACAGTCACAATTCAAAATTCAGATTTATTATGGATTGTCGGAGTTATAAAGTAGATTATCAAAATAGTAGACAAAGTGAGATCCGTACGAGATCTCACTTTGTCTACATTCAATATTCTACTTAAGAAAAACTAACCACAAAAAGGAATGGCATATTCTTGATAGATAACTTTTGTGTGACCAGCATCATCTTGAACTGTTTTCGCAATGAAATATGTGCGCGGTTGATGATACATCACCAAACCCGTTTTTGTACAAACTTCTTTAGCGACGTGTGAATCATAAACTGTTCTTGTTTCTGTACAGCCAAATATTTCGAAGCTTAAAGGTGCTTGAAATACTAAAGCTTTTTTTGCTGTGGTTTTATATTCTAAACAATTATGACCCAACAGCGGTGAATTGTACTTAACACAGGTTTTTATTGTTCGCATGGGGACAGTAAATCGAACTGCATTATCTGTTAAGCAGACCTTGCTTGAAGAAACTGCGCCGTAACCAGGAAATAGATTTGTTCCTTTTCCTAAATTTGCGAAAGTGGTTAAAGATAAAGTCGTGACTAGAGCTATGAGTATTGTTTTCATATGCGTTTTCCTATGTTCAGTTAAGAACAGTATTAAATTGTTGGTTTTAAATTTGTTTTTTTGTTTGGGGCTTTTTGTTT
>JANOOI010000146.1:0-14286 GCA_031421235.1 Bdellovibrio sp. | reverse complement strand
TTTTGAAAACTATAATACAAATGATTGAAAGACGTCAGGCACTGTGAACATAAACCTTAAAAATCCCATTATTTTGGCCCTAGATGTCGATGATCAGAAGACAGCTTTTGATCGCTTGAAAATATTAGGACACTTAGTTGGTGCGGTTAAACTTGGACCACGATTAGTTTACCGTTACGGTTCTGATTTCGTAAACGAATGCGCAAAAATTTGCCCCGTGTTTGTGGATAATAAATATTTTGATATTCCATCAACCATGGTTGCAGCTGTTCAGGCTAGTTTTGATTCAGGAGCCACTTTGGTGACAGTGCATGCGTTATCGGGATCTGAAGCTTTAAAACAATTGTCAGATTTAGAAAAAAAATTAAATCAAATCAGACCGTTCAAGATTTTAGCTGTGACTATTTTGACAAGTTGGGATGAAAAATCATTTCCGCCGTCTTTTAAAGTTTTACCAGTTCAAGATCATGTTGTTGCTTTGGCAAATTTAGTTATTGAGTCAGGTTTAGATGGAATTGTTTGTTCAGGGCATGAATTAAACTTATTGAAAAATAAAAATCTTTATAAAGTTGTACCCGGAATTCGATTAAATTCGGATGCTGATTCAAATCATGATCAAAAGCGGATCGTGAGCCCCCAAGAAGCTTTAAAGCAGGGTGCTCAGGCGTTGGTGATCGGTCGGGCTTTGTTGCAATCAAATAATCCTGAAAAAGACATTCAAGATATTCTTAATTAAAAAAGTAGGACCTATGAAAAAAAATAGCTTTAAAAATTTAGCAAATAAAAAGACATCAAATACAAAAAGTTATTCAAAACCTGCAGGGAAATCTTCACGTGGTTCGCCTGTTCGTCATTCTCAACCGCAAAATCATGCTCCGCGAAGTTCAACTCCGTCTTCGTCAACAGTGATTCAAAAATCATGGCGACAAGTTACTGGTGTGCATGCTGTGAAAGAAGCTTTAAAAATTCATGGGGAATCGATTAAGTATGCAATTGTACAAAAGGGAACAACGGCTCAGCAAGACACCCAAGAAATTTTAAAATTATTAAAAGACCAAAATGTTAAATTTGAAGAACGAGCCGAAAGTGATTTATTCAAAATTTGTCCCTCACACCAAGGTTTAGTTTTATTTTCTGATTTTAGTCCGTCATTTGATTACACCACTGCGGGTTGGGACGAACAAAGTTTAGTTGTTGCTCTTGATGGTGTCGAAGATCCACATAATTTAGGGGCGATATTGCGAACTAGTTGGCTGATGAATGTAAAAGGTTTAATTATTCCCCAGGATCGTGCTGTGGGTTTAACAGCCACAGTTCACAAAGTTGCTTGTGGCGGAGTTGAACATGTTCCAGTTGCTAGAATAAATAATTTTAGCGAGCCTTTTGAAAAATTAAAAGAAGCCGGTTTTTGGGTTTATGGGTTATCACATAAAGCTAAAAAAACTATTTACGAAATCGATTATCCTGAAAAAGTCATTTGGGTTTTAGGCGCAGAAGATAAAGGTCTTCGTGTTCCCACAGAAAGAGTTTGTGATGAACTGGTTTGTATTCCGCAGTTAAGTCCCGATGCCAGTTACAATGTTTCGGTAGCGACGGGTATGGCTTTGTCTGAAACCACACGACAATGGATGAGCAAAAGGTAAGTTTATAGAGCTGGAGAAAAAACAAAAGCTAGGTTTTATCCCTAGGTTTCATGACTTGAGTATGGGTTTAAAGGCAATCAAGGCGAAATGGCTCATCAGGAAGGATAATGAGTTCCCCAGTTGTGCACCCAAAAAACTCACCAATTTGGCCATCTTGCATACATTGACGAGTTCCTCCTAGATAGGGAGGAGACTCGACACAAAACTTGCTAATGTCACCACACTCGGAATGTTCCATTACGCAGGTTGAAAAACCTGTAAATTCTTTTTTAAAATAAATTTTTTGTTGATCAACATATGTATTCGATACTTTTCGAGCGCAACAAGTCAGTGTAATCGAAAGAAAAAGAATAATTAAACTTTTCATTCTCTAAATTTAGTATTTTACTTATATTGTAATCAACAACTAAATGAATAAAATTTATTGTCTCTCATCGGTAATAAGCCTTTCTAAACTAGAGCAAAGCCTATCTCAAGCACTAAGGTCTAGTTGTTTCAGCTTTTTTTTTAAACATCCGAAAAGCCAACTATGACTTACGAGCAAAGCTTGCAAAATATTGAAAACATCAAAAACTTTGTTTTACCTTATGGACACCAAGTAGCCGTATTTGATTTTCAAATTGATGGTTCTTTTCGGGTTGTTTTCTATGAGAATCTCACTGATCAAATTCATGACTCGCTCAGAGCTGCAGCCTTGACAAGAGGTTGTGCATTTGCTCATATTGAAAATGATAAAAACGATCAATCAATGTTGTCGTACATAGATGATCACCAGATTCTTCTTTTTAATCTGACGACGAATGAAACTATTGATTTTTATAGAAAAAGACTAGTTGATAAAGAAAAGCTTAAAAAAGAGTTCGAAGCTCTACTAAAGCATCTGAAAAATACTTAGTTTCAATTCAGTAGTTAGATCTGTAATATTTAATTCTTTATTAAGAAAATTTGATAAGTGCTCCTCAAGATCAGGATATAAACTATAATCTGAAGGTCGCCATTGTCTGTTTTTTACTGAGCATAAAAGCAGCTTTTGATTTTTCGATAATGCAGCAAAAAGTTTATTTTCTTTAATTATGAAATAAAGCTCAGTGTTTTCATTTTTAGTTTTGTTTGATTTGTTAAGATCACGTAATAATTTAAAATAATCCTGTTTGATCGATTCGTTCATAGGATGAAGGCTGTGCAAGTTGAATGGGTAGTCGTAATGAAAACATCATGAATGTTAGGGTCGAATTACGGATTTGTTCACTATCTAAGCATGGTCAAAACATTTTCTGCTGCGAATAAAAAATGAGTTTGACCTGACTTCAACAATCCAGTAGAAATTTCAAGTTACTAAAATTTGTGGCTATTTATTTTTGTTAAATACTTACAATAAATAGCCTCTTTTTTTAGGCTATGCTGGCATAGCTCAATTGGTAGAGCAGCTGATTTGTAATCAGCAGGTTGCGGGTTCGAGTCCCATTGCCAGCTCCAAATTTTTGCGAGTTTTAAAGTGTTGTGGTCCGCCCTTGTTTTTAGTGACCGCATAGCATGGACAGGTGCCCGAGTGGCTAAAGGGGGCAGACTGTAAATCTGCTGGCTTCGGTCTTCGAAGGTTCGAATCCTTCCCTGTCCACCATTTTACAAGTCGCAAGAGTTTGGCGGGAGTAGCTCAATTGGCTAGAGTACCTGCCTTCCAAGCAGGGGGTTGCGAGTTCGAGACTCGTCTCCCGCTCCAAATTTTGAGGGTTCTTTAGAAGCGGATTTTTATCTTAAAAATAAAATGAAACGGAAAATTGGCCCGTGTAGCTCAGTGGTAGAGCACACCCTTGGTAAGGGTGAGGTCGTCGGTTCGGCTCCGATCACGGGCTCCACGCTGGTTATGAAACAGAATTAATATTTCAAACGAGATATATAATTGTGTGTTTTAAGATTTTTGTTGTATGTATTTGCTAAAAAAATAACAATCATTCTCTGCAGGAGGAAATTATGTCTAAAGAGAAATTTAACCGTTCGAAACCGCATGTTAACATCGGTACTATTGGTCACGTTGATCATGGTAAAACAACACTAACTGCTGCTATCACGACTACTCTTGCTACACTGGGTAAAGCGCAAGCTATGTCTTACGATCAAATCGATAAGTCACCAGAAGAGAAAGCGCGTGGTATCACTATTTCTACAACTCACGTTGAATACGAAACTGACAACCGTCACTACGCTCACGTTGATTGTCCAGGCCATGCCGATTACGTTAAAAACATGATCACTGGTGCCGCTCAAATGGATGGAGCAATTCTAGTTGTTTCTGCTGCTGACGGTCCTATGCCACAAACTCGTGAACATATCCTACTTGCTCGTCAAGTTGGTGTTCCAGCTCTAGTTGTATTTATGAATAAATGTGACATGGTTGATGACAAGGATTTACTTGAGCTTGTTGAAATGGAAATCCGTGAATTACTATCTAAATATGAATTCCCAGGTGACACAATTCCAATCGTTCAAGGTTCGGCTAAACTTGGTTTAGAAGGTAATACTTCTGAATTAGGTCGTCCATCCATCATGAAATTAATGGAAGCTTGTGATTTACATATTCCTGAACCAGTTCGCGCAATCGAAAAAACTTTCTTAATGCCAGTTGAGGACGTGTTCTCAATCTCTGGTCGTGGAACAGTTGTCACAGGTCGTGTTGAGCGTGGTATCGTTAAAGTAAATGACGAGATCGAAATCATCGGCATCAGACCAACTCAAAAAACAACAGTCACAGGAATCGAAATGTTCCGTAAGTTGTTAGATGAAGGTCGCGCTGGAGATAACTGCGGTGTTCTTTTACGTGGTACTAAAAAAGAAGAAGTTGAACGTGGTCAAGTTTTAGCTAAACCAGGTTCAGTTAAACCACATAAAAAATTCAAAGCAGAAGCTTACATCCTTACTAAGGAAGAGGGCGGACGTCATACTCCATTCTTTACTAACTATAGACCCCAATTTTACTTCAGAACGACAGATGTTACAGGTGTTGTAACTCTTAAAACTGGAACAGAAATGGTTATGCCTGGCGATAAAGAAGAAATTAACGTTGAGTTAATTACGCCAATTGCTATGGAACAGTCTTTACGTTTCGCGATCCGTGAGGGTGGTCGCACCGTAGGCGCTGGTGTTGTTATTGAAATCGTAGAATAAGCATCAAGTTCAACGTTTAAGCGCAATATATAAGCACTATTAAAAAACTCAACGGGGACAACTATTTAGTTGTCCCCTTTGTCGTTTTGGGGTTATATTTTGCGTCTTGTGCGTATATAAAACGTCTATAGGGTAGTAGCTCCAGCGGTAGAGCGAGCGACTCCAAATCGCTAGGTCGTGGGTTCGAATCCCTCCTGCCCTGCCAATATAGATTACGTTTTGGTTGCGAAGTTTTTAATTTTATTTAGCTTGATATAAACACAAGTAAATAAAATTTGTTGAGTTAACACTAGGGGTATTCATGGATAAAACAAATTCAAAAATAATAACACTTTGCTTTGTTTCGCTTTCAGTTTTAGTGGGTTTTTCATTATCAGTTTTACTAAAAGCACTATCAGGCGCTTTTGGAATTATCGCTAAATTATCTGATAATGATTTATTTAAACATGGTCTACCAGTTGCTGTCGCATTAAGTTTATTTTTATATCTTCAATTTAATAAAAACATTTTGGTTTGGTCAGATGAAGTCATCGCTGAAGTTAAAAAAATTGTTTGGCCACCAGTTAAAGACACACGAGCAATGACTATCGTTGTGATTATCATGGTTTTTATTTCCTCAGTAATTATTAGTGTTTTCGATATTTTTTCAGGTTTCGTTTTAAACCAACTTATTAAATAAGGGGCTGACAATTGGATAATCAATCAAACCAATCAAGCGCTGCAAAACCACAAGAAAAAAAGTGGTACATTATTAATGTTCAGTCGGGCTGTGAAAACACAGCTAAATCGGCTATTGAAGAACGAATCAAAAAAAATAAAATGGAGAACATGTTTGGTGAAATTCTAATTCCAGCTGAAAATGTTGTTGAATTAGTTAAAGGCCAAAAAACGACAAAATCTCGTAAGTTTTTTCCAGGCTATATTTTTGTACAAATGATTTTAAGTGATCAGTCATGGCATTTAGTAAAAAACTCCTCAAAAGTATCTGGTTTTGTTGGCGGCGCTAAAACAAAACCACCAGAAGTTCCCGAGCATGAAGTTATGCGAGTGACTCAGCAAATGGCGGGGCTTGGCGAAAAACCAAAAGCTAAAGCAAATTACTCAATCGGTGATCAAGTTACTGTTGTGGATGGTCCATTCAATAACTTTAACGGAACTGTTGAAGAGATTAATGAAGATAAAGCTAAAGTTAAAGTTCTTGTGTCGATCTTTGGTCGACCGACTCCGGTTGAGCTTGATTTTGTTCAAGTTGAAAAAGGAAGCTAAATTATTTTTTAAATTCAAATCTTCATACGGAAGATTTGTGATTATTAACCCTTGCAAAGTGGGATCTTATGGCAAAAAAAGTTACAGGTATGATCAAATTGCAAATACCGGCAGGGAAAGCTAATCCAGCTCCTCCCGTTGGACCGGCGCTTGGACAACATGGGGTAAACATCATGGAATTTTGTAAACAGTTTAATGCGCGCACTCAGCCGCTAGGTGATAGTATAGTTCCTATCATCATTACTGTTTATCAAGATCGATCGTTTACTTTCATCACAAAGACGCCTCCGGTATCTTCATTGATCAAAAAAGCATTAAAACTAGAGTCTGGTTCAAAACAGCCTCAAAAAGATAAAGTTGGCAAAATTAAAGCTGACCAAATCAGAATAATCGCAACTACAAAGTTGCCTGATTTAAACTGTGTAAAAGTTGAATCAGCCATGTCTCAAGTCGCAGGTACAGCGAAGAGCATGGGCATAGAAGTACAGGAATAGGTAGGAAGTATGACAGGAAAAAAATACGCTGCCTCTTCAAAAAAAGTAGACAGCACAAAAAAATATTCTTTCGAAGATGGAATTAAATTAATCACTGAAGTTGCTCCAGCTAAATTCGATGAATCAATCGACGTAGCTGTGCGCTTAGGTATCGATCCAAAACAATCAGATCAACAAGTTCGTGGTGCGATTGCATTGCCTAACGGTCTTGGTAAAAATGTACGCGTTGTCGTTTTTGCTAAAGGTCCAAAAGAAAATGAAGCCAAAGCCGCGGGAGCTGATTTCGTCGGAGCTGAAGACCTTGTTGAAAAAATCAACGGTGGTTGGTTAGATTTCGATAAATGTATCGCGTCTCCGGACATGATGGCGACTGTATCAAAAGTTGCTAAAGTTCTTGGGCCTCGTGGTTTAATGCCAAATCCTAAAGTAGGAACAGTCACAATGAATATTGGTGAGGCTGTTGCTGCTGAGAAAAAAGGTAAATTAGATTTCCGTGTTGATAAAGCAGGTATTATTCATGCTTCTATCGGACGTAAGTCAATGGGCCCACAAAAATTAAAAGAAAACTTCGATATTTTTATGGCTGCTGTTGTGAAAGCAAAACCAGCAACATCTAAAGGTATCTACTTACGTTCTATGTTTGTGTCTTCGACAATGGGTCCAAGTATCCGTTTAGATGCAAATGAAGCAATGGCAGGTTCTGAAGAATAGTTTTTTAATCCATGGTTAGGATAGTCCTGATCATGGTCATATAAATCGCGTCAGAGACAGTCGATGTTCATAAGTGAACTTAATTGTTTTTTTAAAAGTTTAAAAAAGCAGTCGACCGAGACGGGTAATCTCAAAAGTTGTTATTTAAAAAAATAACGACACTCATGTGGATCATCCGAAACTGATGCCTAAAGACAAACGAAAGGGGATTCTTAATGCTAAGAGCAGATAAAGAAACAGATATCAAATTGATCTCTGATAAAATGTCGCAAGCTAAAGGAGCCTTCATCGTAGACTTTAAGGGCATGAAAGTGGAGCAAGTTACGTCGTTACGTAAAAAGCTACACGCTGCTGAGTCTGAGATGAAAGTTGTTCGTAATACGTTAGCGAAGCGCGCGTTCAAAGGTCACCCGGTTGCAGAAAAAGCTTTTGCCGATCAATTAACTGGTACGAATGCGATTGTTTTCGCATTTAACGAAGTTATTGGTGTAGCAAAAACTTTAGCTGAATTCGGTAAAGACGTTGAAGCTCTTAAAATCAAATCAGGTATGATGGATGGCGAAGCCCTTGATCAAGCAAAAATCAAGTTCTTAGCGACATTACCTAGTAAAGATCAATTACGTGCTCAATTATTAATGTTGATGAAAGAGCCTGGAACAAGACTCGCTCGCGTGTTAAATATATACGCTACGAAAAACGACGCAACACCAGCTGCTGAAGAAGCGGCTGCTCCTCAAGCTTAATTAGCTTGAGCAAATAAATTTTTTAAGGAGATTAAAATGGCAATGACAAATGATCAATTAGTAACAGAATTATCGGCGAAAACAGTATTAGAAATCGCTGAATTAGTAAAACAATTAGAAGAAAAATGGGGCGTTTCTGCTGCTGCTCCTGTGATGATGGCTGGTGCCGCTGCTGCCGCTGTTGAAGAAAAAACAGCATTCGACGTTATCTTAGTTGAAGCTGGTCCTAACAAAATCAACGTGATCAAAGAAGTTCGTGCGATCACTGGTTTAGGTTTAGCTGAAGCAAAAGGTTTAGTTGAAGCTGGCGGAAAAGCCGTTAAAGAAGGCGCAACTAAAGAAGACGCTGAAAAAATGAAAAAACAATTAGAAGCAGCTGGCGCAAAAGTTACTATCAAGTAATTTTTGTTTTAGTTTGGAATCGGAAGGGGTTTTTTAAGCTCTCTTCCGATTTTATATTTTAAGATTTAAATATTTAATGTGGGTCTTGGACATTCCCCCCGAAGCGAATATCCGTAAGTTGTAATACAAGTTAATATTTACAACTTAGCTTTTTAACAAAGCTCATGGAGAAAAAAGACGATGGATAAAACTCCCGTTACGGCCTCTAACCTAAGAATTAGAAAGTCATTTGCAAAGAATAAACAAATTATTGAAATTCCTAATTTGATCGAACTCCAAAAAAAGTCTTATGAAGCTTTTTTATTGAAAGATCTAGATGCTGACCGTCGTGGTATGGAAGGCTTAAACGGAGTATTTAAATCTGTTTTTCCTATTTCTGACTTTAACAACACGTCATCATTAGAATTTGTTAGCTATACGCTAGAGGCATCAAAATATGATGTGGATGAGTGTCGTCAAAGAGGCATGACTTATGCGGCTCCGGTGAAAGTCACTTTACGTTTGATCGTATTTGACGTTGATGAAGAAACTGAAGCCCGTTCTATCCGTGACGTTAAAGAACAAGAAGTTTACCTTGGTGAAATTCCTTTAATGACTGCAAACGGTTCTTTTATCATTAACGGTACTGAACGCGTTGTCGTTTCTCAGTTACATAGATCTCCGGGTGTGTTTTTTGATCACGATGGTGGTAAAAACAATGTATCTGGTAAATTAATTTATTCAGCACGTGTAATTCCTTACCGTGGTTCTTGGTTAGATTTTGAATTCGATCAAAAAGACGTAATCCACGTTCGTATCGATCGTCGTCGTAAATTCCCTGCAACGATTTTATTGAAAGCGTTAGGTATGAACACCGAGCAATTGCTTGAGTACTTCTATGACCTAGATGAAATCTTTGTTAAAGGTAAACAATTATTTAGAAAATTAGATATCGAAAGAATGTCTGGTCAACGTGCGATTGCTGACATCAATGAACCAAAAACAGGTGAATCGATTGTTAAAGCTGGTCGTCGTATCACACGCGCTATCGTTAAAAGAGTAAAAGACTTAGGAATCACTGAAATTGAAGTTCAGCCTCAAGATCTTGAAGGTAAAGTTTTAGCTAAACCATTGATCGATGAATCAACTGGCGAAATCATTGCCGATGCAAATGCTGAATTATCAGTTTCATTAATCAAAAAAGCATTAGCGGCAGGAATCGAAAATTTCTACCTTATTTTCTTCGATGGACTAACAGTAGGACCTTTCTTAAGAAATACATTATTAGTCGATAAAGTTGGAAACAAAGAAGAATCACTTCTTGAAATTTATAAACGTTTAAGACCAGGCGAACCAGCAGTATTAGAAGCTGCTGAAGCTTACTTCAATCGTTTATTTTTTGATCCAGAAGCTTACGATTTATCAGAAGTTGGTCGTATCAAGATCAATCATAAATTTGGTATCTCAATGGAAGAATGTCCTCCAAGCTTCCGCGTATTAACTCATAAAGATGTATTATCAACAGTTAAACATTTGATC
Organism: Bdellovibrio sp.; assembly: GCA_031421235.1. Taxonomy (GTDB): domain Bacteria; phylum Bdellovibrionota; class Bdellovibrionia; order Bdellovibrionales; family Bdellovibrionaceae; genus Pseudobdellovibrio. Next base: position 4,347 of record JANOOI010000146.1, on the reverse strand, counting down.
GATCTTAAAAATGGTCGTGGTGTTGTTGATGATATCGATCACTTAGGCAACAGACGTGTTCGCTCTGTGGGTGAGTTATTAGAAAATCAATATCGTATTGGTTTAGTTCGTATGGAAAGAGCCATCAAAGAAAGAATGTCATTACAAGACGTTGAAACAATGATGCCTCATGACCTTGTGAACGCAAAACCAGTTAATGCTGTAGTTAAAGAATTTTTCGGTTCTTCGCAATTATCACAATTCATGGATCAAACTAATCCGCTATCTGAAATTACACATAAACGTCGTTTATCAGCTCTTGGACCCGGTGGTTTAACAAGAGATCGCGCTGGTTTCGAAGTTCGTGACGTTCACGCGACACATTACGGTCGTATTTGTCCAATCGAAACACCAGAGGGACCAAACATTGGTTTGATCGCTTCATTATCAACTTACGCTCGTATCAACAACTATGGTTTCATTGAAACACCTTACAAAAAAGTTGATAACGGTAAAGTTTCTGCTGAAATTCATTATTTGTCGGCACTTGAAGAAAGTGGACATTACAAAGCACAAGCTCCTATTGATGAAAAATACAATAAAGAGCTAGCGCCTGGTAATCACACTGTTCGTCGTGATGGCGAGTACGAATTAGTTGACCGTGAAAAAGTCACATTAATGGATGTATCCCCTTCGCAATTAGTTTCTATTGCCGCTTCGTTAATTCCGTTCCTAGAGCATGATGATGCGAATCGCGCGCTTATGGGATCGAACATGCAACGTCAAGCCGTTCCGTTATTAAAGTCAAGAGCTCCATTAGTTGGAACTGGCGTTGAGCGATTAGTTGCTCGCGATTCGGGAACTTCAGTTGTTGCTAACAATGATGGTATCGTCGAAGAAGTTGATGCTTCTCGTATTGTTGTTCGTCGTTTAGCAAAAGGCGGAGAGCTTGGAGCTAACGTTGATATTTACAACTTAACTAAATATCAAAGAACAAATCAAAATACATGTTTCAATCAAAAACCGATTGTTAAAAAAGGCGATAAAGTTTTCAAAACTGATATTATTGCTGATGGACCATCAACTGAATTAGGTGAATTAGCACTTGGACAAAACATCCGTGTCGCGTTCACTCCGTGGATGGGTTATAACTTCGAGGATTCTATTTTAATTTCTGAAAGATTATTACAAGATGATACATACACTTCAGTTCACATTGAAGAATTTGAATGTATCGCACGTGATACTAAATTAGGAAAAGAAGAAATCACACGTGATATCGCCAACGTCGGAGAAGAAGCGCTTAAAGATCTTGATAGCTCAGGTATTATCCGTATCGGTGCTGAAGTTCGTCCAGGTTTTATTTTAGTTGGTAAAGTGACACCTAAGGGTGAAACACAGTTGTCTCCTGAAGAAAAGCTTTTACGAGCCATCTTTGGTGAAAAAGCTGGTGATGTACGTGATACATCATTACGCGTTCCATCGGGTGTTTACGGAACAGTGATCGATGCCCAAGTTTATTCACGTGAAGGTTCTGATCGTGATGAACGTTTAGCTGTGATCATCGAAGAAAAACGTAAAAAATTAGAAAAAGATTTAGCGATCGAACAAAACGTTATCAAAAATAATGCGATTGAAAAATTACGTGAAATCGTTGTTGGTAAGAAAACAACGGGTTTATTACTAAATGAAGATGGAACTCAAAAATTATTAAACAAAGGTCAAGACATCACAAATGCAGACCTTGAAACAATTCCATTTGAATTATTAAGCTACATCCCACTTGAGCAAGAGTTAGAATACCAAGTGAATAAAATTATTGATGGAGCTCGTAATCAATTAGACGCTGTTAAATTAGTATTTAATGAAAAAATTGATCGTCTTAAAAAAGGTGATGAATTGCCCCCTGGAGTTATCAAAATGGTTAAAGTTTACGTGGCTATTAAGCGTAAACTACAAGTCGGTGATAAATTTGCCGGCCGCCATGGTAATAAAGGTGTGGTTTCAAAAGTGCTTCCAATGGAAGATATGCCTTACTTAGCAGATGGATCTCCGGTTGATATGGTTCTTAACCCACTGGGTGTTCCATCTCGTATGAATATCGGACAAATTCTTGAAGTACATTTAGGTTGGGCAGCTCATAACTTGGGTAAACAAATTGGTGAACATTTAGAAAATTATAATGCAGAACTTTTAAAATCTAAAATGAAAGAGATTTTTGAAGATTCTGAAATTGCTTCAAAAGTTGAAAAAGCTGATGAAGAATCAATTCGTAAAATGGCGAATGCGTTGAAAGAAGGTATTCACGTTGGAACTCCTGTGTTCGACGGAGCCAGCGAACAAGATGTTCGTAACTTACTGAAAAAAGCACAGTTAGCGTCAACGCAATCTGTTCTATTTGATGGACGTTCAGGCGAGCCATTTGCGAATCAAGTGACTGTGGGAATCATGTACATGTTGAAACTTCATCATTTAGTTGAAGAAAAGATCCATGCGCGTTCAATTGGACCTTATTCATTAGTTTCTCAGCAGCCTCTGGGTGGTAAAGCACAATTCGGTGGTCAGCGTTTAGGGGAAATGGAAGTTTGGGCAATTGAAGCTTACGGCGCAGCTTACTCATTACAAGAATTCTTAACTGTTAAATCGGATGACGTCGCAGGAAGAACAAGAATGTATGAAAGCATCGTACGTGGTGAAAATATTCTTGAGCCAGGATTACCAGAATCATTCAACGTATTAATTAAAGAGCTTCAATCGTTAGCTCTGAATATTGAATTAGTTGAGTCAGATATTTTAACTGATAAAGATGATTTAAATAATGATCCTGAAGCTTTAGAAAATATAACACCAATGGTTCAACACTAATAACTTTAGGAATTAGGAGTTTATAATGAGAGATTTATTAAATTTTTTCGACAAACCAAAAGATCCACTTTCGTTTGATGCTGTACGTATTTCTTTAGCTTCGCCAGAAATGATCCGTGAATGGTCATTTGGTGAAGTTAAAAAGCCAGAAACGATTAACTACAGAACTTTCAAACCTGAACGTGATGGTTTATTCTGTGCGAAAATTTTCGGTCCAATTAAAGATTACGAATGTCTTTGCGGTAAATACAAAAGAATGAAATACCGTGGCGTTATTTGTGAAAAGTGCGGCGTTGAAGTCACACAAACTAAAGTTCGTCGTGAGCGTTTAGGTCACATTGAACTTGCGACGCCAGTTGCGCATATTTGGTTTTTACGTTCATTACCTTCTCGTATTGGTAACTTATTAAACTTGTCTTTAAAAGACGTTGAAAAAGTTCTTTACTGTGAATCATATATCGTGATCGATCCAATGGAGACAACTTTAGAAGAAGGCGCCATTTTAAATGAAGATGCATACAATGCAGCTTTAAACGAATTCGGCCCAAATTTTAAAGCAGGCATGGGTGGCGAAGCTGTTCGCGAAATGTTACGCAAAATTGACCCTGAATATTTATCACGCAAGTTAAGAATTGAACTTAAAGATACAAAATCAGAAGCTGGTATCAAAAAAATAACTAAACGTTTAAAAGTTGTTGAAGCTTTCAAAGGCTCTTCAAATAAATGTGAATGGATGATGTTAGAAGCGCTTCCTGTGTTACCACCGGATTTACGTCCGTTAGTGCCTCTTGATGGTGGACGTTTTGCGACATCTGATCTGAATGATTTATACAGACGTGTTATTAACAGAAATAACCGTTTGAAACGTCTTCAAGAATTAAATGCTCCGGACATTATCATCCGCAATGAAAAACGTATGTTACAAGAGGCAGTTGATGCTTTACTTGATAACGGTCGTCGCGGAAAAACTTTTACAGGTCCAAACAAACGCCCTTTAAAATCTTTAAGTGATATGCTTAAAGGTAAACAAGGTCGTTTCCGTCAAAATTTATTAGGTAAACGTGTGGATTACTCGGGTCGTTCGGTTATTACAGTCGGACCAACTTTGAAATTACACCAATGTGGTCTACCTAAAAAAATGGCATTAGAATTATTTAAACCATTTGTATACAACAAACTTGAAGAGAAAGGTTTGGCTACAACTATCAAGCAAGCTAAGCGTTTGGTTGATCAAGAAACAGTTGAAGTTTGGGATATCCTTGCTGAAGTTGTTAAAGAGCATCCGGTTTTATTAAATCGCGCTCCAACTCTTCATAGATTAGGTATTCAAGCTTTTGAACCTGTTCTTCATGAAGGTAAAGCGATTCAATTACATCCATTAGTATGTACTGCATTCAATGCCGATTTTGATGGAGATCAAATGGCAGTTCACGTTCCACTTTCAGTGGAAGCGCAAGTTGAAGCGCGTGTATTGATGATGTCGACAAATAATATTTTATCTCC